>CALBDR010000312.1 GCA_937927525.1 uncultured Candidatus Melainabacteria bacterium | reverse complement strand
GTCTATCTGGATAGTAGACAATCATTTGTCCATCAGTTAAATCGTGATGTTTAAAAACTTTTTTAGTAGTCTTGGGTATCTCTTTTTCATAATCAATTTCAAGCTTTTCAAGTTTTTCAACTTTTGCTTCAACATCCTGAAATGACTTATGAATCATAGAATCAACTAATTTTGAATTAGGACCATCTATTTTAAGAGTAGATTCAGCACTATTAAAGGCTTTTCTAATGTTTTCCAAATTTTGAACATTAATTTTATTAATATCCTCTTCAGTTCCTAATAAATTTTTATTATTATAGTGTCTTTTTCCTTTAAGGAAATGAGCAACTTCACGAATTAAATTAAAAAATGGTTTATTATCATAACCAATTCTTTCTCCCTGAATAACTTTTCTCTCAGCTTCTAAAGTACCCTCATCATAATTCCAAGGCTCTTTACTATATAAGTGACCAAAGAAATTAAGTACAGGCTGAATTTTTTCATCAGGTAAATTAAAGTAAAAAGCCATATCTTTTGCAGTAGTTTGAGCATTACATTCAACACCATTTTCTTCTGCCCATGTAACTATATCTTTTTTCATGGCACCTATATTCTTCATCGCCATATGTTCAAAAAAGTGAGCAGATCCTGAACGCTCCTCTTCTGTTTCTGGAAGCTTAACGGTAAGCCTCAACTGAGTAAGCTTCGAGTTAGTATCATTTATATTAAAAATCTTTAGACCACTAGGTTTATGGCGATACTCTTGAGCAAGATTATCCTTACTTTTAACAACTTCATTAAAATCTTTAGAAACAGGTTTAAAGCTAGCTAAACGCTTCATAAAAACCCTAGACCAGTTTTTTAATTTATCTTTAAGCTCATACGCCCTATAACCAATCTCCTTGGTTACAGAATTAATAGGGTTCAATTTAGGAGCATGTAATGCAGCTGTTTGAATAGACAAAACAGAACTTCCTCATACGGGCAGATTATAGGTATTATTCGACCAATAACACGTAAATACTATTCTAGATTTATCTTAGCAAATTTTTGCTCACGGAAATCAGAAATAATCTTCAAAGCAGCTCTTTCCATATCAGCTTCAGCCTGCCCACCCGTGCCTTTGCGAATCCAGCCTTTTTTATGTGCTAATTTCTCAATCAATACTGATAAATAGTCAGGTTTCCCAATAATACTTAAGTCTTCAGCATCCTTACCTAGCTCATATTTAGCTTTTAAATCTTTAAGCTCATCATCAGTTTTATAATAAGAGCTAATTAATCCTGGATAAGCCTTCTCAATAATTGGTAAAGAAGAGAGCACTAATTCCATGGCATCGAAGCTCTTAGCTGAAACGCAGTTAGCTAAAGCGAGCTTAATCGCCTGATCATCTGAATAAAGCTTCTGAGGAATAATTCCTGGCGTATCTAAAAGTAAAATATCAAGTTTACTCTTCACTTTCACCCATTGCTGTTGCTGAGTGACTCCTGGACGATTCTCTACTTTAGCTTTCTTTGTGTGAGAGAGTCTATTGATAATAGTAGATTTACCGACATTAGGGTAACCCACTACCATCACTCTAGCTGGGCGTTTAAGAATTCCTTTTGCTTTAAATTTCTCAGTAGCTTTAGCTGCAAGCTTATCGACAGCCTTCAAAAAATTAGCCGGTAAAGAATTCTTTCTAGAATCCACGATGAAACTAGCATATGCTTCTTTTTCTTTAATAATAGTTTCTTGAGCATTTTTAGTTTTCACAGGATCAGCCAAATCACTTTTATTAAGTACTGAAATATATTCTTTATTACCGAGCCACTCTTTTAAATTTCTATGATGGCTAGCAAAAGGAATACGAGCATCACGCACTTCTATTACAAAATCAATTAGCTTGATTTTTTCTTTCAGCTGCTTTTCAGCTTTAGCTATATGACCGGGATACCAATTAATATGAAGTTCACGTTTAGTTTCTGATTCTGGCATCAAATATTATCTTACCTTAAACTCATAGCCTTTTTATGCGCCTGAAACTCAAAACTATTATCTAAACTAAGCCACTCTTCAATACTAAGCTGCTCACCTCGCCTATCTAGCGCCCTAAAAATCAATTCATCCACTAGATGTGGATTTTTGGGTAATAAACTACCGTGTAAATAAGTCCCAAAAATATTTTTATAAAGCACACCCTCTAGCTTATCTATGAGATTATTACCATTTCCTTGAATAACCTTCGCTAAAGCATCTATCTCTTCACCAGCATGGATATAAGTCTGTCCAGAATGATTTTCAAAGCCGACTAAGGTATCACAAGCATAAATTGAATTTTGATAAATACTTGGATCTAAATTTCCCCGAAGATAATCCTGAATTCTAAAAGGTTTTTTTAATGTTGCGCTAAGATTACCAATTAATCTTTTCTGCTTTTCTGCTGATTTTCTTCCTTGAGCCTGAGTTTCTAGGTCTAAAATCCCCAAACCAGGGATCTGCTCTCCCTCAGAACTTTCATAATGCTTTCCTAAAAGCTGGTAACCACCGCAAATAGCTAAAATAACCAAACCATCATCCACGGCTTCAGTAATTTTTTCTTTACGTGCTAGAAAGTCATCAGCAACTTTTACTTGTTGTCTATCTTGTCCACCACCGATAAAAGCTATGTCATAGTCTTTAATATCTAAATCCAGTGGTGAATCAAGATCTACTCTAGCGATCTCAACTTCTATACCACGCCATTCAGCTCTCCTCTGAATAGCAAGGATATTACCATAATCACCATATAAATTTAATAAATCTGGATAAAAATGAAGCAGACTAAGCTGTTTCTTCTTCTTTTGTATCGATTGCGCTTGTGACATTACTATTAATGAATAGCATTTTTCTTAGAGATTGTTTATCTGCAAGTTGCTTTGCTGGATAAATATCATTAATATTTCTGCCTTTTTGCTGAATTTCTTTTAAAGCTCTTATCACCGAAGGTCTAACCTTTGGTGAATTATCTATAGCTGTAGAAACAAACTCATAATATGACTCAGCAGCTTCAAAATTTGACGACTCTTGCTCAGAGAAGCTAATATCTGATGAATCATCACCATATAATTTCTTACGCTTACGGTTAACCCGTCTAGCTTTTTCTTCTTTTCTATCTTTTAATAAACCTACTACGAAACCTGCCTCAGCAACTTTTCTTGTATTTACAACCTTATCATTCATATTTTTTGACCCCTTGTCTACCCATATATATCGGTCAGTTAACCCATAAACTTTAATGTTTTTTGGGATTTTTATTAAATATTTTTAATTTTCGGCGAATTAAGGGGTTTTTAGTCGTCAGCTTTATCAATATCAACTACTTCAATATCAAATTTAAGATTTTTACCAGCAAGTAAGTGGTTAGCATCAACGAAAGCTGTATCTTCATCAACTTCTACTAATCTAACAGGAATAGTACGATTTAAAGATCTTAGCTCTAATCTTTTTCCTGGCTCAGAATCAGGTGGAAGCTGGTCAGTGCTCAGTTTAATGATTTTATTCTTGTCTACTTCACCATAAGCTTTAGCAGCAGGAATAACTACAGTCGTCATATCTTTTTTCTTAAGACCTAAAATAGCGTTATTAAAATCTTCAAGAACAGCACCAGAACCGATTACAAAACTTAAAACCTTATCTTCCTCAAATTCATTAGAATCAAAAATCCTACCATCATCGAGGTAACCTGTGTACTTAACTTCTACAGTATCACCTTCCTCAATAATTTTCTTAGCTTCAGCAGCAGCAAAACCTAGAGATAAAGTTAAAGCTGTGCTTAAAAGGACATTAGAAACTTTTTTAAAAACCATAACTATAATTTTAGCATTTTTCTAAATTACTTCTATAATCTCTTTCACTGCAAACTCTAAAACCTTCTTACCTATTTCAGCAGTAGATAAGCTGTAATCAGCCTTCATAACCCCATCTGGGTAAAGATCTCTAAAATTAACTGGTTTAACCCAGTTACAGTTATAATTCGGAACTTTCTTCTGAGGACATAAATAGGAATCAGGCATAGTCATTCTATTTGGAATCAAAGACATGGTTAAAGAAATCTCAGTTGGAGTGGCATGGTAACCTTCTTTTTCACCGAATTCTTTTTCAATAATTTCCTTTTCAAGTTTAGGCATAACCCACCAATTAAAAAACTTGACTTCAATATCAGAAAATTCATCATATTTTTCCTGCATAGCATTTAAAAATGGTCCCTTATTACCCCCGTGTCCATTAATCACAATAATTTCTTTAAAACCATGTCTCTTTAAGCTGGTGAGAATATCAACTATGACATTTATGTATGTAGTCGGGCGCAAAGCTACAGAGCCAGGGAAGCCTAAATGGTGAATAGCCATTCCATAATTTAAAGCAGGCGCCGAAGGAATACCAGTAATAGCTGAAATAGTATAAGCAATTCCTGTCGCAGTAATGTGATCCACACCTAAAATCCCATCTGGACCATGCTGCTCAGTGCTACCTATAGGTAAAATTACCCGCTGATCCTTCTTTAAATACTCAAAAACCTCATTATAAGTGCGGTTTGCAAGCAAGTTTTCATTGTAAGCAGGGTTCATTGCCTTTGCTGGCTCTGCTAAAAATACTTTTAATTTCTCATCATGTTCATTACTGTAGTCCATAAGATTTATTTCCTATCTAAAAAGTTTACAGCATAAAGAGAAAGAGTTTACTATAACTGGATATTGGGATAATTATTAATAGGTTCTTAACCTCATACGGCTTAATAATGAAAATATTAAAAATCAATTTAATAATATTTTCACTTCTGTTTATTAGTATTAATGAACTGAGGGCAAACACGCCTCATCCGGAGCCTAGACCGCGTACACTTTTAGATATTCAGGAAAATCTTCAGAAAAAGAAAAACCTTGAAGCTGACAAGCCCACATTAATTCCAGAAAAATCAAAAAATATTGATAATCGGCCCGATCTAAAAAAACAAAGTAATATTCCACCAACTCCTGTTCAACAAAATTTAGCACCTGAAGGTAAAGCGCCTGCGATGATTTTAGAAATCACAAGACCTGTTGAACCTAAAAAGCCTGAAAAACCTGTTAAAAATATTCCTAAAGTACAAAAAATAGTTAAACCTGAGCAGAAACAATCTAAAAAGCAAGTCGAACCTAAAAAAGAAGAAGCTAAAAAAGAAAAAATAGAAGCTAAGAAAGAGCTTAGTAAAGAAGCAAAAACATATAATAACCCTGTCTATGTCAGCATAGTAGAAAAAAGTTTAAAAACAGTTATGGAAGACAATCTGGAAAATGCTCACGCAAATCTTCGTGAAGTAAAGCGTTACTGGATGAACGAAGCAAAGCTTCACCCTGAACTAAAAAAGGAAATTGATATTTTTCAAGAATTAAATAATTCATTCATTGCATATCTAAACGCAATGTACATGCTAGATAGAATGAAAGACCCTAATTACTACAAAGCAAAAAAATTCTATGAGTACGCACTTTCAGAAGCGACCAATGTACTTTCAGAATTTAAAGAACATAAAGCAAACCTTAAAATCGCACTTGAAGACTATATTCAAGATATAGAAATGGAACTCACAAGTGTAAATGATATTATTGAACCAAGATGAGAAAAGCAGCACTAAAACGTGAATCTAAAGAAACCTCTGTCTTCGTCGAGATAAACCTAGATGGAACAGGAAAAGGTGAAATTGCTACAGGTGTTCCATTCTTTGATCATATGCTAGAACAGTTTCGTCGACACTCTTTTATTGACTTAACGATAAAAACTAAAGGTGACTATCACATCGATGATCACCACGCTGTTGAAGATACAGGAATAGTTTTAGGGCAAGCGATTAAGGAAGCTTTAGGAGATAGAAAAGGTATAAAGCGCTATGCTAGTTCTAGCTTACCCATGGATGAGACTCTTGTAAACTGTGCTATAGATTTAGGTACTAGACCTTTTTTAGTCTATGATGTTCCAGTTAATAAAGAGAGAATTAATACATTTGAAACTGAACTATGTGTTGAATTCTGGAGAGCATTGATATATGGAGCTGGATGTTGTGTCCACTTTCACAAAATTACTGGTGTAAATAGTCACCATATTATTGAAGCTAGTTTTAAAGCCTTTGCCTTAGCATTTGATGCTGCTAAGCAAGTTGATGAAAGAATGAAAGACAATATTAGAACCACGAAAGGCATAATCTAGAAATAGCTAATTACACCATGGTACAATTAGTATTTCAGGTTTTCTAACGATAACCCTAGCGGAGACATGAAAACACGCTTTCTTAGCAATAGCGAGTTAGTTCGCAACATAAAAAGACCTATGTCCCGGGATGAGGAGGATGCACAGTGTTAGTTGCTGAAGAGCCTTGCATTCCGCATGACCCTGCAAAAAAACAAGATTTCAATGGTGAAAATCTTATTAAAGAAAGTGCCTTCGACACTGCAGACAATATCGATGATATTCACTTGATCGATAAATTATCAAAAGCCCCCCCCTTTGAAGAATATGATAACGAACGCTCAATTAATTTAAACTTAGCTGAAGAAAAGGGAGAGGCTAAAGCTAATCAAGAAAATTTTATCCAAAAATCTCTCAAACACCCAATTATCAATAAACTCCTGAGTTTAGGAGATGGTTTATCAGCTCTAACAGACCACATCCAAACTCCTGATTTACTAAAAGATATTATTGATAAAGCCAGCTTTAACTCTACCAGAATGATTATGGTAAGTCGCTACCTTGACTCAGCTAGAGCTGCTTTCAAAAAAAAACGTATAGTAGAAAGTTTAGGAAGAATAATGGGAGTAGTCGCACTTCCTTTAGTTAAACTAAATGACCTAACCTTAGCTTCAGGTTTAGGTGAGTTTATCCCACAACTAGATCTAGCCTTAGAAGGGAAAATTAAAGAGAAAAATGAGTTGAAGAATCTTGAACTTGGTGAGGAAATAACTACGAAAACAGAAGAAACTATTTGGGATAATGCTCAAACCTGGGTGAACTCACTAATAGAAGCTTACAAAGAAATTTTTGAAGGTGGTTTTGGAGATAACAGAAAAGTATTCCCAGACTTGAATTTCCGACAAATAAAAAAAATGTTTTCTAACTCTCTTAAGATCATGGCAGGTGGCGAACCTGATAAAATCGAAAATAAAGATCAAGGTCATACATTAGTTTTTGCTGGAACATTAACATTCTTAGGTTCATTTTTAGGTGTTTTATTTGCAAGAAAATCTAGAGATCTTGCAAATAAAATATTTGGATCTATTAGAAGTCTTGGCGGGATAATTGCTGATTACACATTATTGATGCACCCTGATAAAAACATGAAAAAAGCAGGTGTCGTGACAACCCTAGGAACAGTTATCGATAGTATTCAAAGATTCTTACCAGAGAAATATATCAACACTATTAACCACTTAAACTTGATTAGCTCAACCATCGGCTCACAAATCATCAGTAATCGAAGTCATGAAAAGAATGCTGACAATGTCATAGTTTACTCTGACGACAGTTTAATGGGGGCTCTTAGTTGATTTTTTACTAATTGATTAACTATGAAATATACAGTAAATGATACTGTAAAGCCTAATAGCTGAGCTGGGACGCTCCAAGGAACAATAGAGAAAACTATCCATGTAATTAATCCAGAAGCCATAGAAAAAATTGCTGCGGTTCGTGAGTTAAACTTTGCAAACATTGCAAAGAGAAATGGACTAACAAGCGAAACCAGTGTAACGGTAGCCGCTTCTGTAGCTAGATGATAAATATTGCCTTTTATAAATGCCATAAATACACTAATTAAAGTAATGATAATTGCAGCAATTTTAATGGTAATGGTGTGATTCATGTCCTTTACTTTTCTTTTTAAACCACTATAAATTAAAATCGGTCTTAAGAGATTCTCAAAAAAACCGTTGCTGGTGGAAGTATACAGACGCTTGCACTACTTAAAATAGCTGAAAGTATTGCTCCAAAAAATAGGAACTGAACAAAAACATTACTCTTCTCTAAAACTATCTTAGGAAGAGCCATCTGCTCATCTGATAAATTATTTAAAATTTCTGGATTAGATACTCTCACGGCAAGTATTATCAATAAAGGAACTAAGCAAATAATAATATAAAGCAAAGAACTAAAAATTGCTGAATATTTAGCGACACTTGCACTTTTTACAAGCTTTTACTCGCTGATATAGGTCCTGCTGAGGAATTGCCCCAAGACCTATAGTAATTAAGGCAGAAATATAAGTAGCAATGGACATAAAGTCAAAATCAGGAATAATTTTAAAGAACTTTGGCTCAGTCCTAGAAATTATATTAGCAATACCTCCAGCTTCTGAAATTAATGGAATTGCGACAGCTATTAAGCCAGTGATTATAACAATGGTTTGAGTCATATCTAATAATGAAATAGCAAGTAAACCTCCCCACCAGACATACACTAGAAAAATTAGCGCAGCAACAAGTATCCCAAAACTCAAAGGTAAAGAGAATACTGTTTTTAAAACTAATGCAAAAGCTAAATATTGAGCAGCAAAGGAAAGGTAAACTAGAACCAGCAAAAATATAATCTTCTGTATCCTTCGACTTTCTATTAATGTAAAATCCAAAAACTAGTGTAAAAAGAAGATATAGAAATATTAGAAATCCAAGCATAAATATTAATCTTAAACTGCTTCTAATAATATGACTCAAGAGCGAGATTGATATCAAATAATACCCTACTTATATTTATGTGGGGAGAGATAAATTTGACCAAAATAAAAATAGAAAATCCAAAGAGGAAAATCAAAGATTTAGGACACTTCATTAGAAATGAACTAGAGCATATCCAAGATCAAATGTAATAGGAGCCAACACAAATTTATATAGAACAGCTGGCTCGAAAATGACAGCTATAAAAAGCCAGCTGTTCTAAAAATGAAAGAAATTTATTTCACTAAGTCACATTAATACTAAAATCCTCTATAAACTTCCTCTCAGAAACTGTAATATCATCAAGACTAGATAACCAATTCAAATAATCTACATGCTCCTCTGTTACTTTTTTCCCTTTAAATTTACCTATTGCAAACACAAAGTTATCCTCCTTTAGGCTAAACCATCTTCCTGGAATTCCTATATCACCAATAGTATGATGCTCAAGCTTTCTTAAGCCCTGCTCGAAAAATTCAGGGTTAGCTTTTTCCTGGGCTTGATAAATATCTTTTAAAACCTTTGCAGAAAAAGCTGAACTATCATCAAGCTTATAATCCTGACCTAAAAAAGTTTTCACTGCATTCTTTAAGCTATAAGGATAAAGCTTCTTGAAAATCAAATATGGATCCACAAAAGTAAAATTCTCCTCTAAAAGCCTATAACCACTAACTCTGTATAATTCATTTTGTAAGATTTGAAAAACAAAAGAGAAGTTATAAGCTACAACAACATTATGTGCTTCTATAATTTCAAGCAAATCCTCAACGATATCTTCAAATTTCCCAGCCTTCTTCAACTGAGCATCAGAAAGACCATGAGCTTTTACAGCATAGTCCTTAACTGAGATTTCTGGATTAATTAGATAATTAAACTCTTTACCCTTATGATCCACCAAACTAATTCTACATATCCTATCTTTAAAAGCATCTAAACCAGTAGCTGCAATACTGAGAAAAAGTAATCTCTCAGTCATATTCACCTCTGACTTTTCATTCTTTTTAACTAAATTATCTTTTTTTTCTTTAAGCATTTTGACCTCCAATTTCTTAACTGAAGATCATCATAAAATTTAAATCTTGAAGCTTAGAAAAATTTCGGAAATCACTGCTTAGCCTTGACCTAAACCATTCACATTTCTTCTACTATCAGTAATTACGTCAGCATCTACATCTGAATCAATTACACCCACATCAAATTCATCATTTACTTCTTCATGACCAAGAATAGGTATATTTTCATCAGCATCATTATCAATATTCGCAGTAGTAGTCAAACCGTCAGTTTTTAATCCTTCTGGAAGAGTTGCGTTAATAGCCAGCTCAGACCTTGCTTCATTAGCTTCTGCCGCTGCCGACTGAATATCTTGATCATTTAAAGATTGATCAGCATTAAGAACCTGAACCTCACCTTCAAGTGTACTAATTTCCTGTTCAATTGCAGCATTTTGAGCTGCAATATCTAGTGCACCTTCATCTATTTGAGCATCAACTCCATTAGCATTGGCTCCAGCAACATCTAAAACTTCACCTTGAGTGTCAGCACCAACAAAACCTGGATCAATTTTTTCACCTACCTGATCCGCGAAACTCATATTCTCTTTGAAATCTCCGAATGACTCATCTTCAACTACATGCCAGTCATTACCCTGCTTAATCATTCCTGTTCCATCTGCAGCGATACCTAATACAGCAGCACCATCTGCATCACTTCCAAGCTGACTAATTTCACTTTCATCAACTTCAGTAGCTTCTGCCACATGATCCTGATCATTTGCTGAACGACCTATTTGTGTCACAGTACCATTTTGATCTTCGACAAATACCCCTCTGGTATACCATTCATCGCCCTCTTTAACTGTATTAAAGTGAACAATAGATCCTCCACTAGTTTCTATCTGGAAGTTATCACCAGTGTGAACATCATCTTCACCATCATTATTGAAATCGACATGAGGGTCACCGTGAACCCTAATTTCCTGTCCATTTGAATCAGTTAAAAATACTTGATCACCACCAGCACCAACGTTAGTTTTAATTTCTGAACCGTCAGATGTTGTGATAGTCGTCCATTCACCATCTTGAGTGACACTAGTTTCTCCAGCTGCAACAGGAGCAGTATCATCAGCATTACCATCATCTAAAGTCTCTGCAGCAGCAGCCACCGCTGGAGTTTCGTCTCTACCTATGTTAGTATCCAGTTCAGTAGCAGCGGCAGCTACATTAGGGACTAACTGTGCTTTTAATGATGCCATATCATTTTCAGCCTGATTAATCTCTGATTCAATATCATCATTCTCAGCAATTAAATCATTTTGTTCCTGCTCCGCCTCTTGACTTTTTAACTCCACTGGAGCATTTACTGTCTCTATTGCTCTTCCTATTGCTTCATTCATTTTTCCTCTCCATTTTTTTAATTTTTTTTGAAATAAAATCCCCAGATCTTTGTTGATGATTTCTCCTCTTTCCTCCTTAAGCACTAAATCACAATGGCACTAGTGAATCAGTGCTTCCAAGTAAACCTAAAGGTCCAGGGATTGAAAACTTTTGACTCGACGTGAGACTTTATTACTAGCCTCTACATAAGTATAAATATCACTTGAAAATTAAGCTTAGGTTATGAAATAAGCGTTTTTTTAAAATTTTTGCAAATATTTTTGTATTTTTATAGAAATATCTTGTAAATCAGTATTGCTGTAGGATACAGCTTTACCTTTTCCCCATACTGGGGCAGGCCAGGTTTCATCATCCTCATATCTCGCTACTATATGTATATGCATTTGTTTAACGACATTACCTAAACTTGATGTAATTCTGAAAATTGTTCATCAGTAAGCTCAAATAACTCAGTTATATTAAAAGATACCCTCGGTACTAAAATTAACCACGGGTATCTAGAATCATTCATTATTAATAATCTTGATAAATTTAGGTCTTTTAAGAAAACCGTATCATTTTTTAGCCTAGAATCTAAGCTAAAATCACCCAAGACTAGTTTAGACATTTCAAAGAAGTCCTTAAGCCGTAGCTGCTACTTTAGCTTCGGGTAACTCAGCTAGGTTGTAAAAACTAGCTTCACCTCCATAAATAGCTTGCTCACCTAACTCTTCTTCAATTCTAAGAAGTTGGTTATACTTAGCAACTCTATCTGAACGAGATGGAGCTCCTGTTTTAATCTGACCAGCGTTAGTAGCTACAGCTAAATCAGCGATAGTAGTATCTTCAGTTTCACCCGATCTATGAGAGATTACCGAAGTGTAACCAGCTCTTTTCGCCATTTCAATAGCATTTAAAGTTTCAGTTAGGGTACCAATCTGATTAACTTTAATAAGAATACTGTTAGCTGTTCTAGATTTAATTCCTCTAAGAAGTCTTTCAGTATTAGTAACGAATAAATCATCACCAACTAACTGAACTTTAGAATTTAATCTATCAGAAGCTTCTTTCCAAGTCTCCCAGTCTTCTTCAGCGAAACCATCTTCAATAGAAATAATCGGGTAATCATTTACCCACTTCTCATAAAGATCAACCATTTGAGAACCAGTAAGAATTTTACCTTCTTTTTCTAAGTTATATTCCTTTTTAGCTTCATCGTAAAGCTCTGTAGAAGCAGCATCTATAGCGATGAATAAATCTTTACCGGCTTTAAGACCTGTTTTATCAATAGCTGTAAGGATTTTCTCAATAGCATCAGCATTGTTAGCTAAGCTAGGCGCAAAACCACCTTCATCACCTACGCTCGTAGCCATGCCAGCATCTTTAAGAACTGATTTTAAAGCATGGAAAGTTTCAGTACCCCATCTAAGTGCCTCAGAGAAAGAGCTAGCACCTACAGGCATAACCATAAACTCTTGAAGATCTACAGAATCTAATGCATGCTTTCCACCGTTTAAGATGTTCATCATCGGCACTGGTAAAGTTCTTGCGTTAGGACCACCAAGGTATTGGTATAAAGGAAGTCCTGAAGCTGCAGCAGCAGCTTTAGCGACAGCTAAACTTACACCTAAAATTGCATTAGCTCCTAATTTCGATTTATTAGGAGTACCATCCAAGTCTATTAATAAAGTATCTAATTCGGCTTGGAAAGTAGGATCAAAGCCAATTAATTCTGGAGCAACGATCTCATTTACATTCTGAACTGCTTTTAAAACACCTTTACCTAAATAACGGTCTTTATCTCCATCTCTTAATTCACAAGCTTCAAAAGCACCAGTGCTTGCTCCACTCGGGACACCAGCTGTAGCAGTGCTACCATCAGAAAGAGTTACTTCAACTTCAACAGTAGGATTACCTCTACTATCTAATATTTCTCTTGCCCATACATCGTCTATCATTAATTCCATAACTACTAATATAGCGCATTTTAAGCGAAAAAGCCTTTATTAAAGGCAATTTAGATTTTTTTATTGAGTCTTTAAGCAGCAGATGCAGCCCTTGCCCTTAGAAGATGTGACGATGTTTGATGATGCCGTGGTCGTGAAAATTTAACTACTTGATTAGCAACTTCCTCATGCCTAAACTGATGCAAGAACTCCGGACTTAGAATATTACTAAACTTATCACCAGCTGCATCTAAAAAATCACCCCAGGAATTAAAATTCTTAGCAAAAACTGCCCTAACTCCTTTGTCTTTAGCAGCAAATTTATCAAAATCTGTGTATCCATCCCTTGCCCATTTAATTCCTTGAATTGCTCTAAGCTCCTCAAGAAGCTCAACTGCTAACTTCAAGCCTTGATCTTTTTCATTTTTATATATTAATTCCAGCTTTCCTTTTAAATCAGGTAATTTTCCCATGATGTCTATCCTGTTTGAGATTGCTATAGCTATCGCCTCAAACAATTTTTTGGAAATATCATTAATTAAGTTTGCTTGACCTGGATCTTTTGCTTTTATATTTAGAACCTTCTGATCAAGCTTTTCAAGAACAGTAAAAATTCTTTCAATAGGTGTCGTTAATAAATTTAAAGGGTCTAAAGCTAAGTTATGTGCAAGTTTCCGAGGATCTTTAACTACTGACAAAACATTTTCAGCAAATTTAGAGCTATTAGGATCCTTACCAAATGCTTGGATGATATTCAAGTCACTGCTCAACTTAGTAGTCAACACCATACATTGAAATTATAAAACAAAAATAGAAACTCGATGTCATTCTTTGTGCTTATTTGGAATTCTCGTTCTATTCTATAGATCAACATCTGTGTGATTGTAATTTTTTGATCAAAAAAAACCCCGCTTCTAAAGCGGGGTTTAATAATTAATCTAAAGCTAAGTTACTTAGATTGCAGCAAATACACTAGCTTGAACACCGAAGTCAGGTGCATCATTACTTACACCGATAGGGAATCCAAATCTGATTTGTGTGTTTTTCTCTTCACCAAGAGGGATGATAAGACCAGGAACTAATCTAATATCAGTACCACCAATTCTTGCTCCTCTGCTAGAGAAAGTTTTATTGTCATAAGTAGTCATACCTAACATACCCATTGAAAGGTTAATAGGTGAACCTGTGTCTAAAACAGCTTCTGTAGAATATACAAAAGAGTGTCCTACTACATCATCATCAAAATCATCATATCTGTAACCTAAGTCAGAGTAAACAGTTAAATGATCACCTAAATCAAACTGAGTCTCTAAACCAGTTTGGAAACTATATGCATCAGTACCGTTAGTAGGTCTCCATAATGCATTAGTTAAATTAGGGTTGCTTACCCATGGGATGTGTTGGTTGAAGTATAAAGTAGAAGCAAATTCTTCGTTATTAATTAACGCAGCTTCTAAAGTAATACCTAAGTTACCAAAACCAAATGAACCAGTATTCGTTTCACCGGCATTTAGTGAACCACTTAAACCGATTCTAGTGGGGATAGCAGTATCAAAACTTCTTCTAACTTCTAATCTAGGTAAATTAAAAGAGTTGTTTCTCACTCTAGCACCCGCAATACCTTGACTACTTCTGAACCAGTCAAAGTTCACTCTTAATTCATACTTATTTTCGCTTTCTGTATCAATATAAGCGTTTTGAACGTTAAGTGGTCTTAAAAAATTTTCACCAGCCTCTCTTGCAAATACAGCAGGACTAGCAGTTAAAACCATTAACGCAAGCAGAAATAAACTCGTAATTTTTTTCATTAATTTTTTCTCCTTGATCCTTGTTCCCCTAAAATAGGGTCTCAGATCTTAATAATCTCATAATTTATTTATTTTGTGGAAATTTTCCTTTTTTCTTTACATTCAAATAGTGAAAGATAATTCCAGAGAGGCTCCAGCGCTCGATTATCTTAAAGGCGTCATTAGAAGTAATTACTCAGCCCAAAGAAATATTAGGTAAAAACCAAGGAATTATTTAGTAG
>CALBDR010000311.1 GCA_937927525.1 uncultured Candidatus Melainabacteria bacterium | reverse complement strand
CCATTTGCTCTGCTAAATCGAGTTTTTCTTTCATCAGAGCGACTCTTTCTTGCTCGTATATTACAGAAGGAGTAGTAAGTTGGATTTCAAAGTTAGTTAACGATTCGCCTGTAAACCCTTGCGAATATAAGTGAACTAAAGCTATTTTGGTGAGTTCTGATTCTATAATTCTTTGTATCCGTTCTACAGTACGGGCAAATCTAATGTCTTCGGCCGCCAAAGTTGCCTTACCTTGCAACTCTCCTTCGTAACCAAAATAAGCTTTAGGTACTTTAAGAGCTGAAAACATCTTATCTCTTAAGTACTCAACATCTGTAATACCATCGTAGTCGAGTCCTTTTGTAGTTTCAATACGAGTAGATGCATCATTACCTCTTACAGGTATGTAGAAGTCCTCCATCATATTCTGAATGTTAAACTTCAAGTTATATTGACCTGTTTGTGGATCAACATAAGGAGTCTTCTTCATTTGATTGATAGTTTTTTGCATAAACTGCTCAATCTCATTAGGAGGAATGTTTCCAACATTTATAAAGAACGTTCTCTTTTCAGGAGCTCTCATTATACGATGTATTAACATCGCGTCTTCCATGAGAGTTAATTGTTTAAAAATCTTTCTTGCAGGTTCTATATAAGAACGTCCGTAAGGTAAGTAATTAGTATCAGAAATTAATCTGAAGTGTGCTACTTCATAATTCTCTAAATGTATTACCTTTTTATTTGATTTAGGTATGTAGTTAGGATCCGTAGAAGAGGCTAGACCGTCTGGGTCAATTATAAAAGTAACTTTAGCTGGGTTATCTGGATCTTCTCCTTCTCTCCTTACCATATGATAAACGGTGTAAGGAAGTACGTTGTAGACTCCAAATTTCTCGGATATTTCTAATTTCAAAAAGAAATCTCCATACTTACACATATTTCTTACCCATGACCATAAGTTAAACTCAATGTTCAAAACATCATAGAAAAGATTATATAATACCTTTTGAAGATTTTCGTCAGAAGATTTTATTGATAATACTTCTCTTTGGTCATTTCTTAGAGTACTTTCATCAGCTATAATATCAAGAGCAGAAGCTATAATAGGATCAGTGTCCATAGCTTCATAATCTGAATATAGCTGTATTCTTAACGTCTGATAGTTAAGATTCGGATTGAATATATTCTTATTATTATAAATGTAAAGACGAGAAAATCTATCTACTAACGAATTAGTTTCATACTTACCTGTAGTCTGTATTTGATTAATATCAGCTATCTTAAGCTGATTACCTCCAACATTTCGTACTACTACGTCAGTAGAAAAAAGTCTTCTTAGTCTTGTAAAAAGTGATCTATCGGCCATATTAATAATTATTTAAGAACCCAGGAAATATCTTCATCGCCGAAAGGAGTTTCCATATTATAGGGATTGTTAGTTCTACCGTGATTGGTTGTGACTACTGCTGGGTTACGTTGATTAATGTTTGTAAAAGAAGATAATTGAGCTCTAGCTATATCCATACCTTGTTGTCTTAATCTAAGAGCAGTATCTCTAACATAAAGA
>CALBDR010000310.1 GCA_937927525.1 uncultured Candidatus Melainabacteria bacterium | reverse complement strand
CTATATTGCCTTCCTCGGATCCATTAATAATAATATAGTCAAGCCCGAGCTCATTACATAGAGCCCGAGCCACAGTAGTCTTACCAAGACCAGCTGTACCAGTAAGAAGCATATTCGGCATCTCACCGGCGACTACAATATCACTAAATGTCTTAAGAAGTTTCTCTGGCAATATACATTCTTTAACTGACCGCGGACGGTACTTCTCAACCCAGAGAAAATCTTTCGACATTTACTCTCCTTCGTCAGATGACTCAGCTTCTTGCTGAGCTTGTTCTGCTAGTTGGATAAGATGAATCGCTTGATCGCGAAGCTGACCGATAGTAGTCAACTCTTCACCTTTAAACCCGCCGCGCTGGACGACAGTATCAATCACCGCTACAGTACTGCGGCAGACACGATTAGCCAGATCGGCTAATTCATTATTATCACTCATGTATTATTCTCCGTACGTTGAAGTTTTTTCTAGGGCTAGCCAATATTTCAGATCGTTCTCGAGATTAACGAATTCCGAAATTAGTTTAGAAGATATATTAACCTTATAGTCTCCTGGAATCAACTTAAGATTTCCAATATTTAAAATAAAGTTAAACTTCTCTTCTGTAAAATGTCCGTCTACATCGATAGAGTATGAGTTAGATGTAGAGTTCTCGTTATCTAATACAGTTAACGTAACAACTCCAGGTCCGTTACTTGTAATAGATACTTCTGAATGTCCTAATGCTGACGCTGCTCTCTTAAGATTAACTAATGTATTATTATCTAAGGTGAACGATACATCCGTCTCAGGCATTACAATAGTGTTAGATGGAGAAGTTAGCATTTCTGTATCAGAATAAAAATATCTAATCTGAGCTCGTCCTGTACGATCACCGATCAGCATAGACTTATCTTCGAATCTCACTCTAGGTTCATCTACTAAACCAAGAACATTCAAACATTCGTTTAAGTCATATATACCGAACTCCTGAGGAAAGTGCTCTTCCAATGTAGCGCTAGCTAAGACGTTCTTAGCTTCGGATACTGTCATAATAGTACTACCTTCTTTGATTACGATATTAGAATTAATCGTAGCAAAGTTCTTCAGTACTTGCATTGTAAAGTTGGATAACTCCATAATCAGTCCTTAAGTTTACTAAAGTTCTTCTCTTTAACAAATTCGATCTTATTCTCAAACTTACCATCGAGAAGATCACCCTTATGCGAAATAACAAACACATTCGTATTACTATCTAAAGTATAGAGTATCTTTGTTAGGTTTTCCACTCCATCGTGATCTAATGATGAGTCAAATGTTTCATCTAGAATAAGCAAATTAGTTGCAACACTATTCTTCTTC
>CALBDR010000309.1 GCA_937927525.1 uncultured Candidatus Melainabacteria bacterium | reverse complement strand
GCTTACAACTCTGATACAGAAGTGAATAACGGACTCTGGTAAAAATAATTTTTAATATGCCTCGGCTGGAAACAGTCGGGGTATTTTTTTTTTCGTTAAAGGATTCGTACCTTCCTCTACAAATCCTTTCTAGCCCCTGCTGTAACTAGTGGAGGCTTTTTTATTTGACACTGGTTTATTAAACGTGTTACTTTTTATTAGCTTCATAGTTGTTAGTTCCTCAAAATTTAACTCACGTCACTATAGAGTTAAGTTTGGACATTAGTATTTTATATTATTTGTCTCCGCCCCTGCTTTAACCAGTAGGGGCTTTTTTTATTTGACATCTAATCTAAATTTGATAAGTTATAGATACGGAAAATGCGTAGGAGGTAGGGGTACCTCCTAAGTGATTACAGAAGGCTCTAGGGTTAGTCAGCAAGGGGTTGATTGATTTAGAGCCTTCTTTTTTGGGCAAAAAAAAAATGCCCTGAAGCCGAAACTCCAGAGCGAAAAAAATGCCCCGATTCTTTCGAACCGAGGCGTGTTACTATTTGATTACTGATATCACGTTTTTTATGATTGGGAGTTTACCCAAGGGTTTGCGAAGCATATAAGCACCGAGTCCTATAGCTCCTCTTTTCTTTCCCCACTCTCCCATATCTTTACCTTTCTTATGAGCACGGTATCCATCGTAGAGTGTTGCACCCATAATAAGATTACCCATACGAGCTTTAGTATTCACTCCTTGGGTACTAGGTAAGAACTTACCGCCTACTTTACTAGCCACATTTTCTGCTGAGTGGTAAACACCCTTAACTCCATGAGACACTTGTCCGTAGAAGTTATTGATTACAGTAGTTCCTCCATGCTGTCCTGCCATTGGGATATACGCTGCTGGGTAATATCCGTTAGGCGCTGCTACATAGTGATAAGGTGTGGGATCACTTGCCGATACCACGATTGTCATTAGAAAAAATAATATATATTTCATTTCAAACCTCCCTTTGCTAACTTAATTATAAATGTTATTGCTTCAGAAAGTAAAGTATATAGTAAATAAATTTTACTTTGAATCTCTGAAAGTACAGATTCATATCCATAAACGAGAAGACAAGAAGCAAAAATGTTAATACAAATAAAAATTAAAAGTAGGTAACGATTCATAGAACCTCCGGGTAAAAGTTTTTTAAGTACGAAAAAAGACCGCCTAAAAAGACGGTCTTTTTATTTTTTAAATGCAGACATCTGGATTCGAACCAGAACCTTCAGTATCTAACGATAAACCGCACTACTCGTCAGCCCGTGACAGGCAAAGTAATGAGGTACGGTGTAAAAATATTATGCTACCATTACACCATGTCTGCTTTTTTAACATTAAAGAGTTTAAGTGAAATCTGAGCTACATCGACAACGCCAAAATAATATAACAACATTTAGTACACGTCAACGCTTTTTTGAGAATTCAGAACATAATTTAAATACTGGGATAAATTACGAGTCATAGTCTCAAATACTGCCCTTTGGAAAGAGAAAGAATACCTCACCCCTTCTCCTACTAAATAAACGGTCTCTTCGTCCTTCGGAACAATCTCCATTTCCGGATGTCCCAAGTAAGACAGACACGTCTTTGCTTCCTTGATCAGGATAGGCAAGTGTTTTCTCATACTCGGATTATACCGATCAAAGTAATCTTGTATATCACACTGAGTTTCAATACTAAGACTTTTATGATACTTATCCCAGTAAATAACAGTAGGACAAAAGAATTTAGCCGAATAATTCCGGTTGTTAAATTCGATTGGAATAAATA
>CALBDR010000308.1 GCA_937927525.1 uncultured Candidatus Melainabacteria bacterium | reverse complement strand
CTTTTATAGGAAGCTCATCTACGTTGCATTCATTGATGAGTTTCTTTAATTCGATTATATCAGCAGCTGTTTTCACAAAAGATAGTGCGATGAACTCAGCCGAGTTCCTCACCGCTTCTACAATATCTTCTTTATCTTTATCTGTGATAGATGCTAAATTTTTCTGATCAGATTCAGGTAAGTTAACACCTTTATTAGATTTTACGATGCCACCGAAGATAACCTTAGCTTCCACTTCAGTTTCTCTAACTTTAGTAGCAACAAGTCTTATAACTCCGTCATCGATTAGGATAGCTTGATTAGCTTCCACATCTTTCGTTAATTCTGGATAGTTCCTTATAAAGATTTTTTTAATGGGAGCATCAGTTCTGTAATTAGAATCTGTCTCAACAGTCGTTAGAATGATGTTTTCACCATTTTCAATTTTCACTCCTTCTTCAGGAAGCGTTCCAGTTCGGATTTTAGGACCTTGAAGGTCTACTAAAATACCTACAGGTCTATCTAGTTCTAGAGCAGCTGCTCTTACTTTTTTTAATCTTTCAACTCTGGTATCCCAGTCACCATGAGAACAATTCAATCTGGCAACACTTAAACCAGCTTCTATTAAATTTTTAATCCCTTCTTCAGTTTCTGTAGCGGGTCCTAGAGTAGCAACAATTTTAGTTTTTGGTAGTTTTTGTATTTCTTTATTTGACATATGATATTTTCCCTAGAATTACTTCCTTTTTAGCTCCAGTGGAACTTGGAACGTTATTCGGGATCTTATTATAGCTTGTAAAGGCTAGAAGAGAAAATAAAATTGCTTCTTTATATTGACTTTTAATACCAATTTCATCATGATTGATAAATTTAACCTGAGGGTTATCTTGGGAAAGCTTCTCCATTAGGAATTTATTTTTAATACCACCACCTGATATGTACACTTTGTCTATATTGAATTTTCTCAATTCTTGACTAATAGTTTTTACTGTTAAATAACTAACTGAAGCAAGTATGTTTTGGGTATTACCTAAGTCTAAAAATTTATCTGCGTATTTATGATTAAATAACTCTCTACCTGTAGATTTAGGTGCTGCTTCTTTGAAATACTCAGTAGATTCAATTATAGAATCGATAAATTTTTCATTAATTCGACCTTTGAAGGCTATTTCTCCATTTTGGTCGAAGTTTTTATTAAAAAGTTTTTGACAGAGGTTATCTATAAGAGTATTTCCTGGACCAGTGTCATAGGCAACTGTGGCTTTACCTTCTTCAAGGATAGTTATATTAGCTATGCCGCCTATATTAAGTGTTGCTAAATTTTCACCAGATTTACGAACTAGTTTTTCATCTAAAAAACTAATTAATGGTGCGCCACAACCACCCTGAGCCATATCAGCTGGTCTAAAATCTGAAACAGTGTCGATGTTAGTGATATTAGCGATTATTGAGCCGTCGCAAAGCTGCCAGGTGCTTTTTTGTCCGTGAAATATAGTTTGACCGTGAACTCCGATTAAATCGACGTGAACTGAATGTTTAGTTTTAAATTTGTTAACAATATCAGCTAAAAATTTACTAAAAGCAAAGTTTAAGTCAGAAACTTCGTCAAGATTTGTGTTTTGTTTATTAATAATTTTCTCAAATTCTTTTCTTAATTCAGGTTCAAAACTAAAACTATCCTCGATTTTAATCTCAAAATCCTTAAGATCACTCGGATCACGCCATTCTACTAAGGCTAAATCTACAGCATCGACAGAGGTACCTGTATTAATTCCGAGTACTAACATTAGCTAACCATTATAAAGTTTTCAAGAAGCTTATGTCCATATTCAGAAAGGATTGATTCTGGGTGGTATTGAACACCAAAAAGGTTTTTTATACTTTTATGAGCTACAGCCATAATCACACCATCAGAAGTCTCTGCTGTAATTTCTAAATCAGTAGTTTCTGTAGAATTTCTGTCTATGACTAGGGAGTGATATCTGGTAGCACTAAATTTATTAGGGATCTCATCGAATAATTCTATTTTTTTACGAATTATTATTTCACTTACTTTGCCGTGCATTAGATAAGGAGCTTTAGTGACTTTCGCCCCATAGATTTCACCTATAGCTTGATGCCCAAGGCAAACCCCTAGGATAGGGATCTTACCAGCAAAGAGTTTAATTGCAGAAATGCTTAACTTCGCATTTTTAGGTTTACCTGGACCTGGGGAGATTAAAATGTGGCTTATACTGTTTTCACGAATGAAATCAGCAAGTGAGTCCTCGGAAATTTCGTCGTTACGGATGACTAAAGTTTCAGCGCCGATTTCATTTAAATATTGCACCAGATTATAGGTAAAACTATCGTAATTATCAATAACTAGTACTTTTTTAGACATTTCCTGTTCCTTAACTTAAGTATAACTATTATATGATACATAGCTTATGTAGCTTTATAAAAGAAATTTATAAGTGGGATGAAAGTGAAAAATAAAACAGTTTTAAGAAGAGAAAAAAGGGACAAATAAATGAGTTTTGATATAGGAATGTTTGATAGTTTTGATGTAGGAGGTTTATTTGCAGCTGATACAAGCCCACTTGCTGATATTGATATCAGTACTGAGGAACTTACAGACTTAAATAAGACTTTTACTCAAGGTTTAGGTGAGAAATTTGATGACGGGTTTCTATCCAGTGATGATATCGATGGTCAATTAGAGAAATTTTGGGAGAATGAGAAATTCAGTGGTGTTTCTGCTGATGATAAAACTAAGATTAACTCGCAAATCAAAGATCAGATTTGGGAGAAAGCAGGTGCTGAGAATATTACCACAGGTAGTGATATTCAAACTAAAGAATATGAGCAAAGATTAGAGGATATCGGCAAAGAATTTGAAGATAAAGAGCAGCTTACTGTATCTGAGCTAGATAAAGAATTACAAAAAGAAATGGAAGACCTAGGGCTTAAAGCAGATGAAAATGGTGTAATTACTAAAGAGCAGTTTAACAAGTTTAAAGAAGATATTAATTCTAAGTTAGCAGAAGCTAAAGAGAAAGGCTTTGGTGATTTGGATGGTGATGGTAAGATCGATGATAATGAGCTTAAAGTCTTAGACGTTAACCAAGACGACAAAATTGACGATAAAGACGGTGATTTCCATACTAGTGGTGAAGGGGAGAAAGGCGTTATTAATGAAAAAGATAAAGCAGCTGATGCTAGGACTAAGAATGCAAAAGAAGCTAATGATACGACAGCTGGAGCTGATAAGAACAAGAAACAAGATATTATGAAAAAAATCATGACAGTTCTTAATGAAGTTGTGAAAATGATGCAAGCTCAAGCTAAACAAAGGCAACAACAAGCTCAACAACAGCCACCGCAGCCAGTTAATAATAATGCAGAGCTAGTCGCTGCTAAGAATGCACAGGTTTGGGCAGGTAATCATGCTAGAGAAGCTTGGATGAAAAATACTCAACTCAAACAGCAGCTTTATACTCAGCAACTTTACTCATAAAGTGCTTACTTATAACTAATTCTTAACAAAAAATCTATATAATGCGGATAGGAGCGTGTAACAGTGGTCGCAAGCAATTACGGTGGAGCCTATAATCCAGCATATACACCGGCATATTCCCCAGCAGGGAGTGCGCCGCCGAGTATTCGTCCACTTGAGACGCCTAACAGATTTCATACTAGTAATGTTCATTTGTACAGAGATACATTTGTTTCAGATGCTGCTAAATCATACGTAGATCAGTCATGGAACTTTAATAATGGTGCTAGAGGAGGTTCTGTAGGATCAGGTGGTGGTGTCCCTAGCAATGGTTATAAATACAAGGTTCTAAGTGGCTCATCTGTTGCCAGTCACCAATCACGTTTAGCTGCGGCATATGCTGAGCAAGCTCAAGTAGACGCAGAAAGGCAAGCTAAACTTCAGCAGGCTGCTCATAATGATCAATTGAAAGCACAGCAAGAACAGTATCAGACCCAACAAGCTTATGGTGGACAGCAATACCAGGATAATACGATGCAGTATATTGGCATGGCAGTTAAGATCGCATCATTATTCTTTTAAAACTTTTCTCTTAACAGAAACTTAACCTTTTTTTTGTAAAACTATAAAAAAGGATTAAGTTATGACGGGAAGTATCAATCAAAAAAATCATCCATTCTCAACAAATTGGAAGATATCAACAACAGATTTTGACAAATATAAATATGACTCATCAGTCTTTTTAAATCCGACAGAGGGTCCAGAGTTTGGAACCGTCACCCTTCCCACAGACACTTTTGGGCAGTTTAGTAATGGTACTCCTGTTTATGGACCATCTAATATTAATGTCTTTGAAGAGTGGGCGAAGTCTTCTAATGTGAAAGAAGAATCTAGTAGCGATAGTCGTTCAGAATTACTTAGTACACAAACAGAGGCACATAAAGCATCTGGAGAAATGGCTAAGGCTGGTGCTAAGACTACGGAGGTTATTGGTCAAGTAGTTGGTTTTCTTGCAAAGTTAATTACGTTGTTTGTTTAATTATGACGGGAAATGAAAATATGATGAAAGTAATCAGTATGATTGTCCAAATGTTTGGTTCAGGTGGATTTGCTTAAATTAACTTGTAGTGAAAAATATTAATTTCAAAAAGAAAACCCTCGCTGCGTGACGGCGAGGGTTTTCTGCGTGTTTTGTTTGGGGTTTGGGAAAAACCTTAAGCTGCGGCAGTTGCTTTACCAGCTGCAATTTCTTGAGCTACATTCGGTGGAACTTCTTCGTAAGCGTAGAATTCCATAGTAAATGTACCTTGACCTTTAGTTTTGTTTCTAATATCAGTCGCGTATCCGAACATGTTCGCTAGAGGAACTATAGTCGCTACTTTAGATTGACCATTTTCTGTTTCCATCTTCTCAACACGTCCACGTCTAGAAGAGATATCACCGATAACATCACCCATGAATTCTTCAGGAACTTCGATATCAACTTTCATCATCGGTTCAAGAAGAACTGCTTGTGCTTTTTTCGAACCATCTTTAAATGCCATAGAACCAGCGATTCCAAATGCCATCTCAGAAGAGTCAACATCATGGAATGAACCATGAACTAATGTCGCTTTCAGACCAATTAATTCGTAACCTGCGATAGTACCAGAAAGCATAGCTTCTTTAATACCTTTATCTACAGAAGGGATATATTCCTTAGGGATTACACCACCAGTAATCTTGTTAACGAATTCATATGTAGGTAAATCTTCACCTTCTTCATCTTTACCGATAGGAAGAGGTTCAAATTCAACCACGACGTGACCATACTGACCACGACCACCAGACTGCTTAGCGTACTTCATGTCTGAAGTAGCTTTACCTCTAATAGTTTCTCTGTATGCTACCTGTGGCTTACCTACATCAGCTTCTACTTTAAATTCACGTTTAAGTCTATCAACTAGAATCTCTAAGTGAAGTTCACCCATACCAGAGATAATAGTTTGACCAGTTTCGTGATCTACTTTAACTTTAAATGTCGGATCTTCTTCAGCGAGTTTATGTAAAGAAACAGCTAATTTCTCTTGATCCTGTTTAGTTTTAGGCTCAACCGCTACTGAGATTACAGGCTCAGGGATGAATAATGATTCAAGAATAACTGATTTTTTCTCATCACAGAAAGTATTACCAGTAGTTGTTTCTTTGAAACCTACTACTGCACCAATATCCCCAGCAGCTAATTCATCAATCTCTGTTCTATCATCTGCTTGAAGTTTAATGATACGAGAGATTCTTTCTTTCTTACCTGTAGATGAGTTATATACATAACTTCCAGAGGTGATTTTACCAGAGTACATTCTTACGAAAGTGAGTCTACCTACAAATGGGTCAGTCATTACTTTAAATGCTAGACCAGCCATAGGCTCAGCGTCGTCACACTTACGAGTTACTTCGTTTTCATCATTATCTAAACCTTTGATTTGCTCAACTTCAAGTGGGTTCGGAAGTAAGTCAACGATAGCGTCTAGTACTTTCTGAATACCTTTGTTCTTGAATGCAGAACCACAAAGCATAGGGATGATTTCAAGTTTGATAGTAGCTTTTCTAAGTGCAGCCATTAATTCTTCGGTAGTGAAAGCATCTTCACCTTCTTCAAGGTATCTGTTCATTAAGTCTTCATCAGTTTCTGCGATAGCTTCTACTAACTCAGTTCTCATTTCAGTACACTTATCTGCGATATCAGCTGGGTAACCGTCAGTTACGTCGATTTCCATACCTAAGTCGTCTTTGTGAACGATAGTTTTCTTCTCGATAAGATCAACTACGCCTTGGAATTGATCTTCAGCACCGATAGGACACTGAATAGGAACAGCATTTACACGAACATCATTTCTTAACTGATCTTTTACTTTGAAGAAGTCAGCACCTGATCTATCCATTTTATTTACGAAAACTATTCTCGGTACTTTATATCTGTCAGCTTGTCTCCAGACAGTTTTAGTCTGAGGCTGTACACCACCAACTGAACAAAGAGTGATGATTACAGAGTCTAATACACGCATTGAACGCTCAACTTCTATAGTAAAGTCAACGTGTCCTGGGGTGTCGATTAAGTTAATGTACTTATCTCTCCAGTTAGTAGAAATCGCAGCAGCGGTGATAGTGATACCACGTTCTTTCTCTTGAGCCATCCAGTCAGTTACTGAATTACCTTCGTGAACTTCACCGATTTTGTGAACAACACCACTATAAAATAAAATTCTTTCTGTAGTAGTAGTTTTACCTGCATCGATATGAGCAGCTATTCCCATGTTCCTAATATCTTCTTTTTTGATTTGTTTTGCCATTTCGTTTTTCCTTAAATTGAGAGTGCTGAATATTTAACGACAAGCGAATTCAGCACTTAAGCAATTGGAATTATAACATGTGCCTTTAGGTAATTTAATTACATTTTTATTAGACTTATAAGCTTTAAATCTAGCTATGATATCCAAGGTGGAATCTGCCCATTAAATATGGCTATCTCTCTTTGTCTTCTTGCTGCTAATACTCTTCGGGTTTGCTCTCCAACTCTTCCTCCTTTATCTTTTCTTTTAAGTATTTCAGTTAAAATTTTATTATTACCTGAAATAATTGCTTGGTTAACATCTGGTACATTGTTACCGTAGTTGAAAAAGAAAGATGTTAATGCGGCTCTTTGCCCTAGAGTAAACTCTTTGTCTCTTTGTCTCTCTAAATCATCTAAGTGTGGATCTATGGTTTGGGCTACATATTTTTCAGCTCTTCTAAAAGCTTCTTCTTTTGTAATTCTTTCACCAGGTTTACTTTCTGTACCTAGACCTATACTGTATCTACTACCATCCGGGTATGCTGTTGTTTCCAACCCTTCTTCTCTTTTTAATAATCCTAGAACAGCTAAACGTCGGGCATCATCTGGAGTATAATCACGGGAATTTAGATCGGGAATTATTCTATTTTGATCGTGGGTCCTTGTCTCAGGATTAGCATCAGCCTCAGTGGCATCTTCAGTATTAGCACCAGCTCTAGAGACTTCTTGAGGAATTTCAGCTCTTAAATTTTTAATTAATGTACCAATCTCTATAGTATTTAAAATAGTTGATAAATCTTTTTTCACAATAGCATCTTCTCCAACTTTATTCAAATTACTCTCTAAAGATTTAACAATACTTTTAAAAGCTTCAGGATCTTGCTGTAAAGCATTATTTATAGCTTTTTTTAAAGCTTCAGGATCTTTCAGAGCTTCTTTTAAAGCTTTAGGATCTGCTGCCAAAGATTTTAATTCTGTGCCTATAGAAACTTCTTCAGGATTAGCACCAGCTTCAAGCCATGAATTAAAAACTTCTTTAGAATCAGCACCAGCTACAGTCCCTGGATTGGAGCTATTAGCACCAGCTTCAGTATTGATAGCTTCAATCCAAGGACTGAAGCTATCAATCCTTTCTTTAGATTGATTTTCAGGTACCTGAAATTGATGTTCAGGTAACTGAAATAGACTAGCTACTCGGCAGCTATTCCCCTCAACAGGTTGCAGTGATTCATTTAAATTAAATAAGTTTAGTAAATTCATAATATCTCTCCTTTTTTACACAACAAAACTAAAAGACTTTGAATCTCGACTTTTTCCTCTAGTTTAAAACCTCTTTATAAGCCTTTTCGCTTAGAACTTTTGCTTACAACTATATATAGTTGATAGTTAATTTTTTTTGACAATAAATTTGAATTTTTTTTTGTTTTTTTATGAAATCTTTTGTAATTTTTCAGTGAGTTTACTTAAGCTTAGTTCGATCTTCTAATGACTCTAAGTCTAAATAGACTGAGTCTCTGTCTTTTGCAATTTCTAATGCAAGTGTAGTTTTCCCTATCTGTCTAGGACCTATAAGTGCTATGCAAGCTTGCCTTGCAAGAGCTTTTGTGACTTTATTAGGAAAACTTTAGAGTTTTAATATACTCGTATATAAGGAGGCGTTCCCCTACGACGCCTCCTAGACCCTAAGTTATCCAAAGGTCTATACGAGTTTAATTCTAAGGTTTCCCACCCCGAACCTATCCCCTCTTCCATAGACTAAGTAAGAAACTTAAGTGTTTCTGCTTAATCTAGAACTTGTTTTGTAAAATTTTAGTACTAATTTCAAATAAAAGAATTAATTATTTTTTTGAGTTCCCGACTATTTTACACACAATTAGCCGTTTTTGAAATTAGTTATCACTTAGAGATATTTAATTGTCTTGTCGATGCGTATTACTTAATTGTGAATATTGAGCTTATTTCTTTTTCACAAGATTCCCGCTCGAAGAACAACTGTTTAATTTTATTACCTTGATTTTTGATCTCATTGTCGAAATAAGCAGAGTCTAGATCAAAATCTAAAATCTCCTCTGTTCCGAATTCTTGAAATGTATTAATGTTTCCCAGTATTGTAAATGTTGCCATTTTCTACCCCCTTTTGTAGATACACGCTTGGCTTGTAACTATATATAGTTGATAGTGATATTTTTTTGATAATAAATTTGAAAAATATTTAAATTTTTTGAAAATAAGCCTTATGTAAACTTAGAGCATCCTAAAACTAGGGAATTTGCATTAAATGACCCAGAACTCTTTCTTGAGCAGTACCCAGATGGGCTTGTTATTGATGAAGTACAAAGAGTCCCAGAACTTTTGTCTTATATACAAGTAATCGTTGATGTAAAAAAGCAGAAATCAATGTTTGTGCTCACTGGTAGCCAACAATTCACTTTAATCGACTCTATTAATCAGTCTTTAGCTGGAAGAACTGCTATGTTAACCTTACTTCCATTTTCAATTGATGAAATTCATAGGAATTATCATAATAATAGTGTTCCTAGTTTCGATAATTTAATTCTAGCTGGGACTTATCCACGTATCTATGATGAAAAGATAAAGTCTAGGATTTTATATAGAGATTATCTAAGAACTTATATAGAAAGGGATTTAAGGCAGCTAAGTGAAATAAAAAACTTAGATTTATTTCAAAGGTTTTTGGAAATTTGTGCTGGGCGCTGTGGACAGTTATTAAATTTCTCAAATATCGCATCAGAGTTAGGTCTTTCTTATAAGACAATTCAAGAATGGATCAGTATTTTGCAAGCCTCATATATAATTTTTCTTCTGCCTTATTATGCTGCTGACAATATCAAAAAACAAATGGTGAAAAGCTCTAAACTATACTTTTATGACACCGGGCTTGCTGCATATTTGCTAGATATTTATGAATTTGAGCATATTATTAACCATCCATTGAGGGGGGCGCTGTTTGAGAATTTTGTGGTGGCTGAAGCTTTAAAGTATAGGTTTAATAGAGGCTTAGAGCCTAATTTATATTTTTATCGTGACAAGTCAGGTAAAGAGATTGATTTAATCTATAAAGTCGCAGATAAATTAGTAACTATCGAAATAAAAGTTTCTAAAACTTTTCATGAAAGCTTCTTTAAGAATTTGGATTATTTTGAAAAACTTGCTGGAGAGAATAAGCTTTTAAAGAAAGCTGTTATCTATTCAGGTGAATCTATGAAAAGATCTAAAGCTGATTTGTTAAATCCATATGCTTTAAGTGACTTTTTTGATAATTTGGAATTTTCTTGAATTGTGGAATTGTTACAAAAATCTCACAGATACGCCACAGGTATAGCTGTGACATCAGCTGATAAAGGAATGTCTTTTGAAATAAGGCAAATCACTGCACCGTGCCCAACTTTTTTATCTAGAGCATTCAAAAGATGAAAACTTTTGCTAGCTGTGAGTGATGGTGTTGCTGTTTTTTTGATTTCGACTGGGTGAAGTGTTTCAGCTGTTTCAATAACAAGGTCAATTTCTTTTTGGTTGGTGTCACGGTAATAATAAAGGTGGGCTTCTTTGCCATTATGCCAATAACTTTTTAGGATTTCAGAGAAAACATATGTTTCTAAAATATGTCCTGAGGCTGCCCCTGCTTGAAGTGAGTTCGGGTCTAGCCATTTTGTTAAATATGTACACAAGCCTGTATCTAGAAAATAAAGCTTTGGTGTTTTGGTAATCAAGCGTTTCGTTACGTTTTTATAGTAAGGACGGAGTAAATAGATTATTCCAGAAGCTTCTAAGACAGAGATCCACGCTTTAACAGTTTTATTATCAATCCCAATATCTTTTGCTATTTCAGAGTATTTCAAAAGCTGACCTGTTCTTGCAGCAATGGCAACCAAGAAGTTATAAAAAGTACTCTCATTTGAGATTTGTAAAAGATCTTTTACATCCCTTTGTATATAAGTTTGAACATAAGACCGATAAAAAATATCTCTATCGTCTATATCTGTTGTATGAATATGCGGGAATGCCCCCAGCCAAATCCTTTTGTATACTGTCTCTGGTGATATGCTATCTGTTGTTCTGGCTTGTTCAAGCCACTTGTTTGTTGGAATAAAAGGCTGCACCAGACTACTTCTTTCATTTAATTCAGCTTGAGATAAGCCTAATAAATCCAGGACAGCTACCCGTCCAGCAAGACTTTCTGTGATACCTTGCATCAAATGAAATTTCTGTGACCCTGTTAACCAAAAGAGTCCTTTCTTTTTTTCGCGGTCAACAACTATTTTTATATAGCTTAAAAGCTCTGGTGCATACTGGATCTCATCAATAATTAAAGGTGCTCTATAAGTTTGAATAAACAAGCCAGGATCATTCTGTGCCATTTGTCTAATATCAAGATCGTCAAGGCTTACATAGTTCCTCCCTTCCTCAGCGCATGCTTCCAGTAAAGTAGTTTTACCTACTTGGCGCGCACCTGTAAGAAGCAGAATTGGGAAACTTTGATTTACCATTTCAATGATTCTTTTTAGGG
>CALBDR010000307.1 GCA_937927525.1 uncultured Candidatus Melainabacteria bacterium | reverse complement strand
TTACCAACCAGTGAATGTCACATTTATCTTGAGTGAAGATTTAAGAGAAAGAGCAATCTTTACTAACTGGCAGGATACTATTATTGGTGATCATAGAACATCTGGGTTTGCTGATGGTAGAAGTTTCAATGCAAGGTATTATTCCAACTATACAAGCTCTACTATCGAAATAGTGAAATTTAACGAAAAAGGTGATCAGCTATTGAAAACAAAGCTGGTCGAAGCATATCCAAGAACTGTCAATGAACTATCAATGTCGTATGGTTCTGATGAAGTAATGAGATTGAGTGTATCTTTCCAGTATAGATACTTTACAGAAAATTATTAATTATTGAGGTAATTATGGCTATCCCATTGATTAAAACTCCTGAGTTTAAAACTACTATTCCGTCTACTGGAAAAGAGATCTTTTTCAGACCATTTCTTGTCAAAGAAGAAAAGATTCTCTTTATGGCAAAAGAGGGTAACGATTCAAATGAGATTGTCAATGCAATCAAGAATGTATTATCTGATTGTATTTTAACAGATGGTATCGAAGTAGAGAATCTAGCTCTGTTTGATATTGAATACTTGTTCCTTCAGCTAAGATCTAAGGCTGTTGGTGAGTCTATCGATTTGAATCTTAGACATCGTGGTGAAACAGAATGTACTCATGTGACAGAATATCAACTTAAGATAGATGATATCAAAGTTCAGTTTCCAGAAGGCCACGATAAGAAAATCATGGTCGATGACAAAATAGGGATTCAGTTTAAGTATCCCAATATCGAATCAATGAAAGAGTTTGAAGATCTTGACTTTAACGATCTTAGAAAAGTAATTGAGTTAATTGCTAAGCATATTGACTTTGTATACGATCAAGAAAATGTATATGATCAATTTACACAAGAAGAGGCTGTAGAGTTCTTAGAGAATCTATCTAAGCCAATGTTTGAAAAAGCTACTTCATTCTTTACTAACATGCCAGTACTCAGACACTCGATAACATGGAAGTGTCCTGCGTGTGGCGAAGAAGAAACTATTTTGGTAGGTGGCCTGAACAATTTTTTTCTCTGAGCCTTGGATATGATAACTTAGTTAATCACTATAAAATTAACTTTGCGTTGATGCAACACCACAAGTATACGTTATCTGATCTAGATGACATGATTCCGTTTGAGCGGCAGATCTACATAAATATGTTAATCCAGTACCTAGACGAAGAAAAACAGAGAATAGAACATAGAAATGGCTGAACTAGTAGATCTTAACAGACAATTAATCGAAAATAAAATTGCAGTTGAAGAGTTGGTTTCGATTGAAGGTGCAGAATTCGTTCTCGATAGGCTAAATGATGTAGAAGTTGATCAAGATTTTTCATCTCTTCAAGTTTCCCTCAAAGATATTTTTGCAAGGTTAGATGACTTAGTTATAGTCACTGAACAAATATTTCAAGCTAATGAAGAATGGAGATTAATGCAGCTTGAAAATATGAATGAGGAGAGAAGACTCAGAAATCTTCAATTACAAGATCTTGCAAGTAAATCTCCTTCTTCTACTTCAGACAAGATACCGCCAGAAGATGATTCGTTGTTACCTGATGTTGGTATTATACCTGGAATGCCACAATCTGGAAGAGACCAAAAACCCAAAGACGGTGATAGTCCGGACCCTAAAAATAATAGGTCAAGATTTAGGTTACCTGGAATAAAAACTTTACTTCCAGCTGGATTGGCGTTAACCTTTGCAGATGAAATAGCAGGTACTCTCAGTTTTGTTACTGAAGGAGTACTAGACGAGTATACAGACCTTACAAAAAAAGAAATAGAAACTGCAGGTGAAACTACTAAATCGACATTGTCAGGATCAATATCCGGGTTAGCTTTAGGTAGTTTCTTTGGACCTGTTGGGATGGCTATATCTACTGCATTGGGTGGTCTTTATGGAT
>CALBDR010000306.1 GCA_937927525.1 uncultured Candidatus Melainabacteria bacterium | reverse complement strand
AGGTTTAAGGTAACAGCGTACACTGTGATTTTTAAAGTCACATATATAAAGGTTTGTATTTTTAGGTAAAATTAAATAATTTCAAATAGTTATAACTCAAAATCTTACGAGCGATTTATTTGATTTCATATATTTAGCTATTTTACTTTTCTTTTTAATAATGATAATCTTTAATAGATGAAGCTTTGTGGTAAATGTAAAGAAGAAAAAGAATACATATACTTTCATAAAAATAGAGCCAGACACGATGGGCTTTGTAATTACTGTAAAGAATGCAGTAAGAAAAAACCTATTAATAAAGAAAAAGCCAAAGCAAGATATTTAAAGTGGAAAAATAGTGAAAAAGGCACTGAATACTTTAAAGAATATTATAAGTCTAGAAAAGAAGAATATACAGAAAGAAGAAATAAGTGGATAGAAAACAACAAAGAAAGATGGCAGGAGTTACAAAGAAAGCATTCTAAGACAGATAAATGTAAAAAAAGACACAAATATCAGCAAGCCAAGAGAAGGGCGCAAAAAATGAACGCTACTTTTGAGGGTTTTGATGAAGAAATAAAAGAAATATATAAAAACTGCCCTGAAGGTTATCATGTGGATCATATCTATCCGTTATTACATGATAAAATGTGTGGATTACACGTTCCTTGGAATTTACAGTATCTACCAGCTTCAGAAAATATAAGTAAAAACAATAGGTTGCCAGAGGAATACTATGAATCAAAATAAAGCTGGAACATGGATTGACGGAATAGCTGCCAGTGAACATTTAGATAGTTCTGGAGAAAGAATTGAAGTTTCTGGAATTGATATATCCAGCCTTACTCGTGACGGAGTAATGAATTACGAACATAAGAGTGATCAGCCTGCATCAATTGTAGGTAAAATCTACGAAGCCAAGAAAATCCTCAAAAGATCAGATTGTGAAAATGAAAGACACGAATATTTCTGGGATAAGATCAAAATGCCCTATGTATATGTAGCTGGTGAGCTATTTGACGGTGTAGGACACCAACAGGCTCAGGAAGTGGCTGCAATGCTAAGATATGACTCTGGTATAAAAAAATCAGATACTAAAAAACTTATTAATTTCTCGATTGAAGGGTCTAAATTAGATAAAAAAGGTCAAGTTATTAAAAAATGTGTGGCTAGAAAGGTATCTGTAACTATAACTCCTTGTAATAAGGTATGTGAAGCTGAAGCCATGCCTTCAAACGACACAAAGAAAAGTCTATTAGATGACGTTTTAAATAAAACATCTGAATTTGAATGTGAAATCATGAAGGGTGATGTTTTGGATTATGGTAAATTTAAACAAAAAGGAACAATGCAAGTTCCAAATAACAATGCTTTAGGTAGTATAAAAAAACCTGCCAGTGCATCTTTCAAGCCTAAAAAAACTATTACCCAAGATAATAAAGGCGATAATTTTAAACAAACGCCTTCAGGTCCAAAACAGATAGGTAGTTTAAAAGTTGGCGATAGAATTAATCATACAAAAATGCCAAATGGAAAGCCGAAAAAACCAAGAATTGAAAAAGACATTTACAATGACCCAGATACCTGGAAATCAGAAGGTAAGAAAGGTAGATGCTGGGATGGGTATGAACCAACACCTGGCAAAAAGCCTTATTCAGAAGGATCTTGCAAACCTAAGAAAAAGAAAAAACTATCAAAATATGATTCAAATGTAAGAAAGACTTTAGTAGCTGGATCTGGAATGGGAACTCCATCTACAAAAGTTAATGGAGAAGCCGTGAGCAAATCAGAAGTATTAAAAGCAATTTCAGATGAAAATTGGGAAACTTTTACTAAAAAAGAAGAGTTAATCGAATTTGTAGCTACAAATTATCCAGATATTCCAGAAAAAGAAGTAGTAGCTTTAGCAAAAACAGTGGCTTATCTACATATGAAGAAAAAAGAGGTTAAGCTTTCTAAGATGTTAGTTGAAGATGTAACTAAAGCCAGTAAGTACGACGAGTATAGGTTTTCTGGAAAACCACAGGCTGCCTCAAAAAAAAGAGCTGCTAGGGCTGAAAGAAATGAAGGGTTTACACCTAATAAAAAAGAAAAGTGGACAGCTCCTGATTCAGAAGGTAAAAGATATAGAGAGTTAAGACCTAAAAAGCAAAAAATAAAAGCGGTAGGTTCGGTTAAAGAAAACTACCCCAAAAAGGAAGATCTTGAATACCCCGAAATGGCGGCTAGTGAAGATATGAAAAAAGACAGTGTAAATCTTAATTCAAAGCACAAGTCTAAAAAAGGTGGTTTAACGCAAGCCGGTAGGGATAAATACAACAGAGAAACGGGTGGCAATCTCAAAGCACCCGTATCCTCTAAAGAAGCCAAAAAATCCCCTAAAAAAGCAAAGCGTAGAAAATCTTTTTGCGCCAGAATGTCAGGGAACAAAGGCAAACTGTACGAATATAAAGATACCGATAGAGATGGCGATAAAGAAAAGGTGCCTACAAGAAAGAAGAAAGCTCTTGACAGGTGGGACTGTTAAATGGCTGAAAAGACTAAACGTGTGGCTGTTGCCTATATCACGGACTCTCAAGACAATATTCTAATGGGTAAACGCAATGATAACGGATTGTGGTCACAACCTGGTGGGCATATTGAAGTTGGTGAATGTCCTTATATGGGTATGGCTAGGGAACTTAAAGAAGAAGCAGGCTTAGATGCTCTTGATATGAAAATAGTAGCATGTAAAATGATAGGTAATATGCTTATATATTTATTTAAGTGTAAAGTAGACCCTAATCAAGAAGTAGATACTTCAAAAGACCCAGATAAAGAATTCGATAATTTAGAATATGTTGATCCGAATGATATAAAGGAAGAGCTACATGTCCCTATTGAAAGGAACATGACTCTTCAGTATTGGGTTAATTCTTAGATAATTTAGAAAAAAGCTTTATCAATCTTTTTCCTTTTTTTGTTTTTTCAACATCGCTATATCTAAAAGCTTCATAACCATTATAACCGCTTAATTCTATTAAGTCTCCAGAATTTGAAATTTCAAAATATTCTTCTTCTTTATAAAGCTCATGTATTAATTTTCCAATTTCTACATAAATTTCTTTCACAATAAAAACCCTTGTTCTTGAGCTTCTTTTTTACTTAGAGTTCCTCTCTTCTCATCTTCACGCTTAGTTCTTACATATTCAAGAGTTTTAGGTACAACAAATTGACCACCCCATTTTTTGATCTTAAATACCAAACCTTCTTCACATTGAAGATAAGTATCAGCACCAAGCTCAGTCATAACAGGCTCAATAGCCTCATTAATCTCTTTAAGTTGTTTAATAACTTCCTCTCTTTGTTTAGCAAGTTGTAAAAATTTTTGTTGTAAATCAGTCATTGTTTTCTCCTTAACAGTTAATCATTATAAGATTTCTAAGTTCTAAATTAGTTTTATCCTCAAGAATTTCTCTAACTACCAACATCTTTTCTTCAATTTGATCTTGGTCATATCCTTGGTAAATCATTCCTAATTTTTCGTTATTTTCTAAGCTATCAATCATTTCTTGTCTGTTCACAATCAACTCCTTTTGTCCATTATACATTATTCAAAATCAATTGCAAGCTCTTTTTCAAGAAAATCTACGGCATTTTTAAAAGAATAGAAATCAGCCAGTTCTGTATATTTTTTATACACTACAAATTTAATGCCTTCTCTTTTAATTTTAAAGTCGTGATCTTTACCTTTTTTAGAGCCTGTATTCCATAAAGTAGCGTAATCGCTTAAATTTCTTGAACTTTCCACATAATTTAAAAAAGTGTTTTTGTTCACTGTTCCTCCTTATTTAGTTTATTAAATCTTAGTTTACAGAATTGTAAAAATGATTTATATTTTTCAACGTTATATGTACCCCTTTCCCAAGCGTCTTCCTCAGAAAGGGATAGCCATTCATCTATAGTATGTCTCATACACCCTATCTGACAGCTCATATCTGATCTGGTAGCTGTGCAATGATATTCTCCAAAGTTAAATGTGATTATATCAGTAGTGTGGTTTACTACAGCATTCCCAGAAACCTCTGCATTCCCAAAAACCCATGCATCCTCCTCATGACTAAGATTACCCTCATGCTCTATGTAACCTCCTAAATCACCTTTATCTATATCGGAAAATGACCTTAAGGCTTTAACTCTATATAAGGTTTTATTATTTACTTTTATAGTATCAGATTTTAATAATTCGTATTTTTTAGTCATTGTTTTGCCCTCTCTTTTTTACTCATCCTTATACATTTTTACGCTATCTTATAATACGACAAGTCTAATAGTGTCTTCCCTTTCTTTATCCCTATAATAAAGATCTTCTACAAAATCCCAATAATACTTTTCATTATTAAACATTTCAACCCGATCTTTATCTATACAATGATAGTGGTATTGTAGCTGTATAATTGTTCAATTTTTTCTATCACTTTATCGCCTCCTTATTGACCTATCCTTAATATTATACACAAATTAAAATGGATTACAACTAATATTTAAATAATAATAATAATAATAATAATCTTTGTATAAAAGTGCCTCTTATTGAGGTTAGTA
>CALBDR010000305.1 GCA_937927525.1 uncultured Candidatus Melainabacteria bacterium | reverse complement strand
CATGATAGTCACCATGGTGAATCTAGCTCACATCACCATAGCCTTGAAAATATTAAATTCTCGAAACATCAGGTGGATTATGGAATCCTATGGGTTCAGAATTCAGCAGAGTATTCTGCACTATGTCACCAAGCATATAATATTGCAAGTTTAAAACTAGAACAAAAACTTGCAAAGAAATCAAACACAAAGAAAGCAGCAATTATTCTAGATTTAGATGAAACTGTCCTTGATAACTCTCCATTTCAAGCAAAGCTGTTTTTAAACCAAGATGAATATAGTTCTGAAGCATGGGATCACTGGGTAGAGTTAGCTGAAGCTGAAGCTATACCTGGTGCTAAAACTTTTTTAGATTCTATAGATCCTAAAAAAGTAGAGATTTTCTATGTCAGTAATAGACACATTAAGCATTTAGATGTCACTTTCGATAATTTAAAAAAGCTTGAGATTCCTGTTAAAAAGTCAAACATACTGCTTAAAGAAGATAGCTCAAGTAAAGAAATGAGACGAAAATTAATCTCTCAAAATTATGAGATACTACTTCTATTAGGGGATAATCTTATAGATTTTAGTCCTATATTTGATGCACATCCTAGCTCTCAATTCAGATATAGACTAATGGAAACTCTTCATTATGAATTTGGAGATAAATTCATTGTTTTGCCTAACCCTAACTACGGCCAATGGCTCTCCGCTCTTCATAACTATGATTATGAGCTTAGTCGCTTAGAAAAATATAAGATAGCTAGAGAGAGTCTTTTAAGTTTTTAGACTAAAAAATTTAGTACAAAAAAATATTTTCACCTAAATTATCATGATTAAGAACTATTCAGTCTTTCCTAAATAGACTTAATGCATAGTTGGAAAACATAAGATTCAGCGAATATATATTACCAAGAGGTAATTATATGTCACTAAGTACAATTCGCTTTACTGGATCATCACTAAGAAACGTGCAAGACGGTCTAGGCGTTATATCTGACAATATCTCAAACGTTAGTACTCACGGTTTCAAAGAGAGATTACTGAATTTTGAGAATGTGCAAACAAAAACTATTGATGGTCAATCTTTTTCAGGATCTTACTTAGTATCTACTGGAACTGATTTCTCGCAAGGTGGTTTAGAGTTTACTGATAATAACGCAAACATGGCAATTACCGGAAATGGTTTCTTCGCTGTCCAAAATGCTTCTGGAGAAATGTTTTTCACAAGAACTGGTAACTTTAATATAGATTCAGAATCAAATTTAGTAGATGTTAATGGAAACTATGTCTTATCTTCTGGTGGTGGCAGAATCACTTTTCCAGAGAATATGACATCTTTCGGGATCAATCCGGCTGGAGAAATCTTAGTGCAATTCGCAAATGAAGACTCCGTATTTTTAGACCAAATCCAGTTAGCCGACTTTAATAATCCTGAAGGTTTAACAAATATCGGTTCAAATCTATTTACTCAAACAGCATCCTCTGGTGCAGCGATTTTCTCAACAGCATTACAATCTGGATCATCGACTGCTTCAAGCAGAATCACTGGGGGAGCACTAGAAAGAAGTAATGTTGACCTTTCAGACGAGTTAGTTGACTTGATGACACTGCAAAGGTCATATCAAGCAATTTCACGAGCAACCACAACCTCAGATGAGTTGATCGATACAACAATAGGATTAATTAGATAGTAAAAGGAAAAGACTAGATGCCATTAAGTTCATTATTTATAGGGTCGAAAGGTGTAACCGAGCACCAAAAAGCAGTAGCTACAGTAGCGAATAACTTATCAAACGTTAACACTGTTGCATTCAAGAAAACTAAGGTAGCTTTTCAAGAGTCAGTAGGTACTGTTCTTAAAAATGGTAGTAACCCTTCTACTCGATCTGGTGGTACTAACCCTATGGAAATTGGTACGGGTGTTGATTTAGCATCTGTTGCGACTATCTTTGATCAAGGTTCTATCAGAAATACTGGACAGAATTTAAATCTAGCAATTAACGGTGATGGTTTCTTCGTAGTTAGTACTGGTGCAGCTCCAGGAGAAGGTCTAGTAAATACTCTTTACACTAGAAATGGTAACTTTAATTTAGATGCAGCTGGGAATATGGTTACTGCTGGTGGTAACAAAGTTATGGGAGCTACATTCTTTGATGATAAAACAGGTGAAGTTAAAACTATAGATAACTATACTGGTATAACATGGTGGACAGAACAAAATATCGGTGATATTTCTGCCCCAGCAGTTGCAGGTGAAAACCCAGCAATGGATACCACTATCCCTCCAGCTGGTTTAACAACAGCTGGACCAGGCACTCCAGCATTTGATTTCACTCAAGTTGCTGAGTTAAGTATTAGGGGATCAATAACAAATCCAACATCCCCAGTAGATATAGTTAACGCTGGCTCATTGCAGTTTGCAATGAATGCCTTTGGAAACTTTGATATTACCTATACTGAAGGTGCTAATGTGTATACTTTTGAGTATGACCCATCAGTACCATTAAGTACAGCAACTAACACTTTTTTACTTCAAGATGCTGCTGGTACAGGTACATCTGTTCAAATGAGATTAAGATTAAAACCTGGTGTCACTAGATTTGAACAGGCTTTTACGGGTTTTACATATGATG
>CALBDR010000304.1 GCA_937927525.1 uncultured Candidatus Melainabacteria bacterium | reverse complement strand
GCCGTAAACGAAATCTTTCTTGTAGCAGGTTCACCACGGCCTGCATCGATATGCATATCATAATGTCCTTTCTCATCACCGACAACATAATGAATTAACTGAAGTGAATGAGTAATCCCTACTAACTCATAATCAAAATGAGTAAGGTTAGCAAACTGTACAGCCTTTGCTACCTTTTCGTAGATCCACTTGTTCTCATCGTTATTCTCCACATTATATATGTCAGCCATTCTAATATCTCGAGCAATACGAGAGTTATCAGATGAACCACCAACAGACGCTGATGAAGGATAGGAGTCCTTAGCAATACTAACAATACGGTTGCACTCTTCTTTTGTAAACATCAGATGTGGTTGATGCTCTGAGAAGATAGGAAAGTATCCTGGAAACTGTCTGTCAGGAGATGGAAAGATCACACCATCAAACTTTGGTGTAGGTACTTCAACTGGTTGATTAACTACTTGTGGTTTTGGTTGATTAGTGTTCTCAACCTGCTGCTTAGCCTGAACCGGTGCAGACTTGTCAATACCCAATTGAGGACGTCCGTCATAAGCATGATCGGCAAAAGGACCATCAGCATCAACGTAATGCAAAAACACTTGAACATGCCACTCACCTTTGAACGGCTTTCTCCAATGACAGATTTCACATCCCTTATATACAGCGAGCTCACCTCGGTCCAACTGAACCATGATTTCTTTTTCTTCATCGAAATAAATTGGCCAAATGGCCTTTGCGTCAAATCCTAAAGTTAATGTTGCTGAGATCTCACAAGAAGGTCTATCTTTATGCTTCTTTAAAACCTCTCCTGGATAATAGATACGTGCGTATGTGTATGTTGGAAGTAACTTCTTCCCAACTTGCTTACCAATAGGTTCAGCGAAACTTGCGAGAAGGTTATCAAATACAGGATCACCATAGACTGCATCTGACAGAGGGCATTGGTCGTCCTTTACGAGAACGCCTTGCTCTCTAAGGTTAAACATATGTTGTGTAAGCTCTTGACACTGCTGACTAGTCAGAGCATTCTGGAGTACTACGTATCCGTTGTCGTCAAAGTACTGTTGGGGATTCTTCATTATTCACCTATGTTAAAAGAGATACTAATTCTATATTCGTCGCTCTGATTGGGTTCCACATAATGTTC
>CALBDR010000303.1 GCA_937927525.1 uncultured Candidatus Melainabacteria bacterium | reverse complement strand
GAAAAGAATTCCATAGATATCAAAGAATTTACTTACAGCTTTACTTTTACCTGTATCTATAAATGGTGCTACGAAAAGTACTAAAGCTAAAACACCAAAGAAAGCTATTCCTAAAATTTCACCTTCAAAAGGTCCTATGTGAGGAGGAAGAAGTTTTAAGAATTGGAACATGGCAAGGAAATACCACTCAGGTTTAATTCCAGCTGGAGCTGGTGCGAATGGATCAGCCTCTGGACCTAATCCCCAAGGGAAGAGTGCAACTATTCCTGCTACTAAGTTAAAGAAAAATAACCAAACCATGAAGTCTTTTCCTAAAAAGTCTGGGAAGAATTTTTCATATTTCTTTTTCTTAGCTTTCTTAAAGCTTTCTGGTTCAGACATACCGTGAAGTTGGACTAAAAGTAGGTGTAAACCAGCGACAGCAAATAAGGCTATCGGTAATAAAATAACGTGAATTAAAAAGAATCTAGAAATGGTTCCTTGACCGATTTCTGAACCACCTCTTAATAAGTCAGCTATGACGCCACCGATAAAAGGTGTTTTACCTGCGATATCTAAACCTATCTTCGTAGCGAAGAATGCGATTTCATCCCATGGTAAAAGGTAACCAGTAAAACCGAAAGCAAAGCATATCCCTAGAAGTGCCATACCGCTAAACCAGGTAATTTCACGTGGTTTTCTATAAGCTTTCATAAAATAAGCACTAAACATGTGCACAAATAAAATGAATATCAATATATTTGCAGCCCAGCTGTGAAGTGATCTTACAAACCAACCAAATTCGATTTGGGTGTTAATAAATAAAACAGAAGAGTGGGCAGAACTTATTTCTGGTACATAATAAACCATTAATAAGATTCCCGTTAAACCTTGAATCGCAAGTAGAACCATGGCAATACCACCCATGTAATACCACATGCTTTGCTTATGAACTGGAACTTCTTTCTTCTCAGCTGCTTTAATAAAGCCAGAAACTCCAACTCTATCATCAAGCCAGCTATAAAATTTGTTGTCGGAACTTATTGAACTCATACTTTACACATTTGGCAGCTTATGCCCTTGAAACAATAATCTCTCCCTCTTGAACTTCCACATTTAAAGCTTTAAGTGGCTTAGGTGGAGGTCCAGCTAAGTTTTTACCTGAAGCTGTGTCATAGACACCACCATGACAAGCACACCAGATATTTTTTTTCTCTTCATTGTATTGAACTGTACAGCCTAAGTGAGTGCAAATAGCATTATAAGCATGAAAAGCACCATCTTCAGATCTAACTAATAGAGCGGGAGCAGAACCAAATTTAAAATTCTTAGAAGCTCCAGATAGAAACTCTTCAGCGCTACCAAGTGAAATAGAGGTTACTAGCTCTTCACCTGCTTGTTTTTTCTTAGTGCCTGAAATTAAATATCTAAAGAAAGGGTAACTTGCCATCCCTGCCCATAGAGCAGCAAAAACTCCAGTTATCCATCTAACAAAAACTCTTCTTGTACCTGCTATCATCGTCACAATCCTCTTACTTATTTGCTTTTAAACAAATCTTTATCAACCAACCTATATAAAAAATTACACCTACAGTTAGAACACCGAATATTACTAACCAATCCCACTGGATTTGAACTGGTACTATTCCTGGATCTAAAGCTCCTTCTAGACTCCAAACTCTGAGGAAGTGTCTCATTACTATCATGAGTAAAACTGTTACTAGGGAACTTATAAGCGCGCCGATGAATTTAACTTTACTCGGTTTAATTAAAACTAAAACAGAAAAGACTAGTGAAACTATCATGAATAGCATAGAGCTATGGAATGAAGCTGTCGCTAATCCACCACCTTTAATGAAAAGCATCGCTCTCTCTAATGGTAATGAAAGCAAAAACCAAGTCCCGAAACCTAACTGCAAAAGAGTTACAGCAGCATAAATGCCTGAACCTGTTTTATATAACCAGTGAGCATAGTCTTTATCTTTTTTCTGATAATAGAGTCCAAAGCCACCTAAAGCAATTCCAGTGATCGCAATAGAAGAAATCGCAAAGTGTAAAAATCTAGGAATAATCTGTGGATCATTTAAATTTAGATTAATTCCGCTAGTTCCTTTCTTTGCAAGCTCTAACCACTCACTAGGATTAAGCATTAGTGTCATGTTATTCACAAAAATGAAAGCTATTATAAGGAATAGAAAACTTGAAATAACAAGAAATATAGGTGCGGCTTTACCGAATTTATCACCATTGAATTTATAAATATACTGAGCGTAATAGCCTATGAGTAAGAACACTAAGATTAAAATCCAAGGCACCGCCATTAAGATAGACGAACTGTAAAAAGCTGGTCCATATATTAATTGTAGGAAAAGTAAAGGCACTATACCCTGAGTAATCGCTAAAGAGGTGAAAAATGGTAGCGAAAATGCGAGTTGGCGCCCAGCTTTATGGGCATGGCTACCTTCTTTGTTGCCTAAAAGTATACTTGAGACTGCCCCACCGGCTAAAGCTACGTTCATTGGTACCACGTGAGTGAAAAAACCGACGATTAAGAGTATTTGGAGCAGCCAGAGTGGTGCTGGAAATGGTAAATCTTGGTAATTTGGAACTATGTTTGCTATTGGATCCATAAAAACTATCGTTAAGTATGATTGTAACTCTGTGAGTTGATTTTTACTTTAGATATTTCTAAGGATTGAGTGGCGTAATGTGTATCTCAAGGCTAAAAATCACTCTTTTAGTAGGGGAATTAATTGAGATAACTAGTAAATTAAGGTCTCAGATAAAGAAAAACATGAAATCTTAAAAGAAATTTAAATCTGCTAAAGGAGTTGCAGCGACTAAAGATTAGGCAGATTGTGATTTGATTGATGCTTTGCTTACAGTTGCTGAACTGGTTTGTATTTTATAATAATAAATAAAGATGTGCAATTAAAGTCTATCTTCGTGTCAAGCATGCGATTGAAGATGTTTAAAATTGAAATTTATGGAATTAGATTGTGATTCTAGTAATTTATCAAGAAACTCACAGTATTCTTGATAGAAGTCTTCTGATTTATAATTATCAAAACTCTTAATAAAATCATTGAATTCATTAAGTTCTTTAAAGATAGGGCTTACTTTGTAATCAAATAAAAGATCATCATATTGTTTATACAGCCTTGTCCACAATGATTTGCTTTCTGTTGTTAGGTCATAAATAGTCATTTTAAGAAAAGACTTAAATACTAGATTGTCTTCTAGTAAATAGGACTTTAAAAATTCTAAGAAATTTTCATCAGGGTATATTTCCATAGAATTGTCATCATCATTAATTTTTTTTACCGCATTTGCTAAAAATAGAAAATAATTAGCATCGAAAAGATTTCCTGCAATGTAATTATGAAAAATATTTCTGACACGATTTTTGATGAGATTGAAATCATTCTGCCAATACTTATGTGATACTTTACTTATTATTTCAAGTGTAAATAAAGGATTTTTTTGATATTTACATGAAAATAAAAGGCTTTCAAGGTATTCATAAATGTACTGATACTCGGCTTGATTTTCTGGATAATAATATGGAGGAAGTTCTAGTAAAATGCTCAACTATAAATCTTATGTCTGATACTGCTAGCAGATCTATAGAAAGCTTAAAATATACCTTAAAAAGGTTTTTATAACAATTCTCTATTGGAAATCTTATTTCATCTCTAGCGTAATTGAAAAAATCATTCAGGAGATCATTCTTTAAATAATAAATTACCTTAGAGTTTAAGTATGAATCATCATTTGTGTCAATCAATAAATCAGACACTTCATCAAATTTGATTCTTTTATATTCAAATTCAGCACCATAAGAAAAATATAACTCTTTTGCAGCAGAGTGTCTAAGCGATCTTGGATCGAAATTTTCGTGTATAGTTCGACCATCCTTACTTTTGACAATACTTACAGTTTCTCCCCCCTTGACGTCTCTTCTGTCTTTATAGAGATAGTTAAGTAATTTTTCAATTTGTTTTGCTTGAGACTCAGAGAAATCAAATGTGTCTTTTAGTTTTTCAAAACAGTCTTTATTTAGCCAGTATGACTTCCCAAATAAAATTTTCCCTAGACTTAAGTCTTCTTGCTCTCCGACTGATTCATATACGATTAACTCATTATCCTCATCTCTTAAACTTGCATAGACTTTAGGGTAAAGGAATTTAATTATTAATAAGACTAATAATTCATCCAATAAAATATTTTTTTGTAATTTCTCAAATTTATAAACATTTTGAAATTCAATTTGAATCATCAAGACTTGTCTTATCGTCGAAAATTGATTTGTGAGTGCGCTATATAATTGTTTTTTAGTTTCATCATTCGAAATGATTGAGTCTGGGAGCGAACTTAATAGAAGATTACTGAACTGATTTTCAGGAATCGGAGCTATATGAATTTCAAGTGGGAAAATCTTTTCTAAATAATTGATTTTAGTATCAGCTTTTTCGAGAATTGAAATGATATATTCTTTATGGTAGGCGACTATAAATTTTATATTACTAAAGATTCCTATTAACCTTAATAATCTAAGGGTTTCAAGCATTTCATCCTTGTTTAATCTATCTAAATCATCTATGAAAAAATAAAATTGATAGTCTAATTTTTTTATAGATGCATTGATTTCTTTGAATTCTTTTATACGCGAATCCTCATTAGAGTTGAAAAAATTAGTTAAAGCTCTGAAAAACGAATTACCAGATCCTTCACTTAAAAGATTTGAGTATTTATCTAAATCGTTTTCAATATTTTCAAATACCTTCAATTTAGGCTTTAAGTGGCTTTTAAGTAGAGCAATAAACTCAGGTGCTATTTGTTTTTCATTACTGCAATACCAAGGATTGAAATCTATAAGAATCTTTTTCTTATCTTCTTTAAGCTTCCATTTTATGAAATTTAATACCGTGGTTTTACCACTCCCCTATGAGCCAACGAGTCCATGGACAGAATCTCCCTCCTCTACAGAATCTATGAAATTACAGGCAAAACTGTAACGAAACATATCTATAGGGTCTTCTTCATTAGGCTTTATAAGTGGTTCAAGTAAAGAGTGGTTTGATTCAGGAATAGAAGACCCTTTATCTATCTCATATTTGACGAAATCATATACACTATAAATGAAAATTATGAAAATTGCTATGGCTAAAAGATCTAAGTAAATTATTTCATTAAAAGTTTCTAGCTGAGTGAAAATGAAATTAGAATTTGTTCCTTCTATTCGACATAGTAGATAGTGAAATAAAGATATACCTGAAAAATGTAGCCAAATTTTATTATTTATGAAATGTTTTTTGAATTTGAAATTAAGAATGACAAAAATTACTAAAGAAATAAACAGTAAGCAATCAAAGAAGTAGGGATTCACAATAAAATGAAATTTGTTTAAACATAAGCTAGTAATTATTTTCTCGATTAAAAATGAATCTATTAGAGAGTGAAAGATGAAATCAATCAGCAGAAACATATAAAAAGCATTAAGTGTCTTAAAACTGAGCACATACATTAACTGTACCTGAAAATAAAGTTCAACTTTAAATTTTATAAAATTCTAATTCGCTTAACTACATCTTAAAATCAATATGGCAAAATAGCCATATAAAAATATGGTAAAATAACCACATTGAATGCAATTTAAATGGGATGAAAATAAAAATAAAAGTAATCTAGAAAAACACTCTGTTTCTTTTCATCACGCCCAAAGTGCTTTTTTTGATGAACACAGGATAATTGCAAAAGATGATGAGCATAGCACTAAAAAAGAAATTCGATATTATTGCTTTGGGAAAGTAGAAGAAGGCATCATTACCGTTAGATTTACTATAAGAAATGAAAATATTAGAATAATCGGTGCTGGTTACTGGAGGAAAGGAAAAAAGATCTATGAGCAAGCAAACAAAAAAGAAAATAATTAAATATACTGATGAACCTATTAACGCAAGTGTTATTCCTGACTTTTTACCAAAGCCAGAAGATTTAGTGAAAAAAGAAGAAAGTGTAAAAGTAACACTTAGTTTGAGTAAAAAGAGTGTTGAATTTTTTAAGGGAGAAGCCAAGAAAAATCAAACCCCTTACCAATCAATGATTCGTTCATTAGTTGATAAATACGCTGAGAGTTTTGATACCAACCCTTAAGAAAAATAAGTAAGCCTAGCTACTGAAACTTCAGAAACAAACATCACTCCAGATTGCCCTTCTAGTAAAGTTTTTAAACCTTTTGCTATATTTGTGATAACTGATTCTGGTGCTACAGCCATAATCATGATTAAGTTTGCCTTATCATTAAAAAGTAATCTAGCTTCATGAGAGCCACCGTGTCCATATCCAGAGACGTTATTAATAATGGTATAACCTGTTACCCCAGAGTCTTGCATCATTCCAGTTACTAATTCTTGATGCTCACCTGAAACGACTACCTCAATTTTAAGCATTTTAGTAAGTGGAATGCCTGTGTTTTCTTCATCAAATTGTAATTGTTCCATGTGTATCTCCCTTATAGATTTTCCAATCTATCTACGTTAATAATATCACCTGTCTCTGGCTCAATTATTGATAGATATATCCATTGATTTTTAAAAAGTGTAGTTAAGTTTTGGTTTCGATTTAAGATCTTTTTGATTCTTTCCTTCGGGGCATGAATCACAACCCTTAATCTTAGTGGCTTATGATAAAGTTCTTCATCACTTTTAAATACAGACTGTAAACTTAAGCCCGTAAACAAATCACTCATGTTTCCTTGAAGCACACCCATGTCACCTACTATATTATGGGTGATTTTACTACCACTCCCGAAGTTTTTAATGTCCATGCTAGAGAAGTAGTACTGGTTATTTATCCACTGGGTGACTACCATTGGTCCACCCATGATAGTTTCTAGTAAAGTTCCCTCAGGGTCAGACTCTTGTCTGTATGAATGCATGAAGACTCTATTGTCGAGATTGTTACCTTTGGTAAGTTCTCTTGGACCAATTACAAAAGCCATATTTCCTGCAAGTCCCCACTCTGGACGTGTTTCAGACCAATCAATTGACTTTGCAAGAATTGCGGCATCTGTAATATCATATTCTTCGTAACTATTTCTAGATGCTCTATTAAGCTTTGCTGCCATTTTTAGGTTTGATTTTAATTCACTAAGTTTCTCAACTGTTTCTTTGTCTGTAATTTCGATATCATAGATTTCGATTTCATCAGTAGTGGTGTTATGCTCTGCGCCGATGAAGACAGTGTCATCTGGGATTTTAATACCATTTTCAGCTATAGCTCTTCTGATTTCAGGGGTATTAAGTACTTTAGCTAAGGTCTTTGCGTTTGAGCCACCATGTTGTCCTGCACATGCACCACAGTCTAGAGCTGAAGCGTATGGGTTGTTTTCAGTTTGACTACCGTGTCCCGTGAAGATCACGAATTCACTAAAGTTATCAGTAAGTCCCATTAACCTTAAAGCTGTTTCAGCAAAGAAAGCTTGTTCCTGACGAGAAAGGCCATGAGTGTTGGTAGGGCTTAAGTCTATATTCGGATCAAAGTAAACTTTTGTTTTATCTTTGAAAAATAATTTTTCTATTCCCAGCTTAAGTTTTAGAGTAATCGTTTTTAATAACATTAAACCTAGGTAGATTAAGCCAGAGGCTTCAGCAAATATGAATGCTGCTGCTACATTGTTTTTCTGAGCTTTATATGTTTTATATACTAATTCTGAAATTCTTTGGTTGATTTGGAAGTCCATGAAATCATCAGCACTTTTGGGGTGTACATGCTCTTCTACCACGTGGTTTGGAGTTATTAATACTGGGCATGCTGCTTGAGGATTAGTATCTTTATGAGTTTTATAACTGATAGGTAAACCGAAGAAGCCGGCGAAGCCTAATGTCTCAACGTTGGCGACACTCTCAATCGATCTTCTAATACCTTCTGATCTAACATCGATACAGAAAATCATCTGAGCAAGTGAGCGTTTTTTCTTATTTGAGCTGAAATTCATTAATTCATAGTTATTAGAGATATGCTCAAGTAAATGTCTATGCTCGGTGAGTTCCCAGGCGCATTGCATAATATAGTTAGCTTTCTCTGAAAAGTCTTCAAGCGTTTCTTTAAAGCTTGAAAGCTCAGGATCTAAATGGTTTTTTCTAATTAAAGTAAACAGTTTTTCTTCTTTTTCTTTTGCTTCACTGGGTTGGCTTTGTTTAAGATTTTTTTCAATTTGTGAGTTTTGTTCTGCAAGAAGTTTTTTGAGAATTTGTGCTTCAAATTCTTCAAAATCGTTTAAACCATCTTTGTCTTTGAAATTTAGATAGTCAAAAAGATATACAATCTCTACTAATAATCTAACTGCTAAAAAATCAGTCATCCTGATTTTATATTTAAAGTCCTTATTTGTGCTATTAATATCTCTCCATTTAATGAAGCTTGCCCAGCCACTTTGGCAACACAAGTTTGATTTGAGATACTCATTCCAGTCACTCTGTTTTAAACCTAAAGTTTCTAAAGCTACGACTAAGGTCTTTTCTGATAAATCAGGTAATAATTTAATCCAAGATTTAATTTTAGAATTTTTACTTAACTTATCATCAAATGGTGCTAGCTTTTTCCAACAGGCATAAAATCCTTTTTCTCTATTTGGTAATTCCCATGTAGCTTGGCTTTCATCAAAGTAAGCGGCGCAGAGATAGTTCATGTAATTATTTACTTTATCTAAGACTCTTCCATTGTTAATGTGCTGTGAGTAAGGATAGATTTTTTTTGATTTTGTATTAGGTTCATTTATTAATCTTTGTTCTAGTATTTGAAGAAGAAGTGGAGCATGCTCACTAAATTCTCGTTCAATCACTTCGAGTAAATATTCTCTTTTGATTTCACCTTTTTCAAGAAGTTCATAATATTTATTGATATGGAAAAATGATTTAGCATCAAAATACTTTGCTGCATCTTTAGTCGCCTCAAAGAAATGTTCCTCTTCAAAACCTTTTAGAGGATTAATCGCGATAAAACTTTTTAGGGACCAGTTAGTATTAACTACTTCAAAAGCATTTGCCACAAAAGCTTTTACCATATTGGCAGTCAGCTTCTTGTCATCAAATGTCTTATAAACATTATTAATGGTATTTTTTAAAGATTCTTGATTCTTTAGACTTGTAATCATAATTAGTATCCTTTTTGAATATAGTTAATTCGAGTATTCCCCTCTGACACTTGTGTTTGTAACTTCTTTACTCATAGAAGTGTTTTTTAAGAAGGCATAAATCCTTAGGTGTATTTCTTCTGGTAAAACATATAGAATATCTTCTTTATAGTTCATAGCAAGCCATAGAACTGCAAACGGGCTTAGTAATAACCAGTGAGGTAAGTGAACTGCGTAAGTATGCATATGAATGCTGCTTGCAAGTATTAATTCAAAGAAATGGATGAAAGCACCGTAGAGAACCGCAGCTGAAATAGTTACGAAGAATGCAAAGAAAGGAACTAAGAAGTTCTTGTTACTGGTAAGTATGCTGATACTCAGCTGGGTGAGTGCCATGAAAATAAAGGCAAATAAAATAATCGAACTATCATAGAAGTTAATCGGTATATGAGCTGCAATTGAAAAGAGATTTATAGCGATATAAGAGAAAGCCATAGCTACTAGAAGATAAATTGTTTTTTCTTGGAAGTTTAGTTTTAGTTTTGTTGGGCGCTTGATTTGGATTCCTGAACCAGCTGCGAGGAAGTGAAATGCTTTAAATAAACCGTGCATAATTAAGTGACTGATAGCTGCTGGAAATAAACCTAAGCCAATTTGTAAAACCATGAAACTCATTTGAGATACCGTTGAGCACACTAGTGTCGCTTTAACTGTATTTTTTGTAAATGCCCAAAGCATCGCGATAAAAGCACTAAATGCACCGATGAAGCTAAGAACCATTAAAGATACTGGATTCTCGAGTAACATTGGACTTAATTTAACTAGCAAGAAACCACCTCCGTTTACGATTCCTGCATGCATTAAAGCTGAGATCGGGGTTGGTGAGTTCATGGAGGAAATTAACCAGCCATGAAATGGAAATAGTGCAGATTGAGTTAAAGCTGCTATACATACTAAGCTTAGAGATATTATCTGGTAGCTTTCAGGAATGGAAGAGAACTTTTGGTTTAGTTTAGTGATGCTTAATTCACCTGTAAATAAATAGACTATAATGCTAAAACCTAAAAGGCAGCTGAAACCTATAGCAAAATTCCTTGCTGCAACAATTCCAGATTGAAAGGCAGCTTTCCATTGATGTTTATGAACCATTAGTAAAACTAAAAGGGTATTTGTCGATGCGAAGAATAGACAAAATGCAATTAAGTTATCAGTATTAACTAGAAGGCAAGCAGATACTATTAAGGCAAATAATCTAAGGAAGTAAGTTTTATATAAGGAGTCACCATTTATGTAGTTTTTTGAAAACTGCATAACGATAAACCCTACGAATAGAACTAAAATGGTTAGACTTAATCCAAGTGTGTTTATCTGAAATATTGATGCGCCCATCTTTTAATTATTCCCTATTTTAAAGAATTCAACAATAAAACGATGAATCTTTGGTGATAAGTAAAGATTTTGATACTGTAATTTGCATTAGTTTTACTAATGATAGGGTATGATAATACTATGACCAGTTTAGAAATTGGTAATTTGAAATGTTTTATTGCTGTAGCAGAAGAAGCTAGTTTCACTAAAGCTGCAAATAAAGTAAATATTACCCAATCAGCCTTATCTCAACAAATTTCCAGGTTGGAGATGAATTTAAAGGTTCAGTTATTAGATCGCAATAAGAATAATTCTTTAACAGACGCAGGAGAGAATTTACTTCGTTATGCAAAACAGATCGTGGCATTAGAGCAGGAAGCTTTGGATTATTTTTTAGAGCCTGAGTTAGAGGGTGAATTCTCCTTTGGGTTACCGGAAGATTTTGCAACTTTATATCTGCAGGATATCTTATCTAACTTTACTTTCAATCATCCACGCATCTCTGTAAACGTCGAATGTGATTTAACTTTAAATCTCCTTGCTAGCTTTAAGAAGAATAAGTTTGATTTAGTCTTAGTGAAATTAGATGATCTGAATGACTTCCCTAACGGTGTTGAGATTTGGTCAGAAGAATTAGTATGGGTAGCAGCTAAAAGCTTTCAAAGAAAAGAAGGGGCTTTGCCTCTAGTCTTATCTCCAAAGCCTTGTGTTTATAGGGCAAGAGCTTTGAAGGCATTAAATGCTCATAACATTAAATCAAAAATAGTTTATTCTAGTCCTAGTTATATAGGTTCTACTGCTGCTGTAAAGGCTGGGCTAGGTATAACAGTTTTACCTAAGAATATGATTCCAAATGGTTTGGAGCTATGTAATTTAAGTGAACTTCCTAAGCTTGAGGATACTCATATCGCTTTATTAATGAAACAAACTAAATCAAAAGTAATAAAATCATTTGCGGATTATGTTTTAGCAAAGCTTCATGATAATTTCAATTCATAGATTTATCTAGGTGTAACTGCCTGCTCATCTTCTTCACCAGTTCTAATCCGATAAACTTTCTCTATCGGCATTACGAAGATTTTTCCGTCTCCAACTTCACCTGTCTTTGCTGATTTTAAAATGGCTTGTACTGCTGTATCTTGAAAATTATCTGAGACTCCAATTTCAACTTTTACTTTTTCTGTTAAACCTACTTTAACAGTGGTTCCTCTATAAGTTTCAATTTTCTCGGTTTCACCACCGTGCCCAGTTACTTTAGATACAGTAAGACCTTGGACCTCAACAGCAAATAATGCTTCTAAAACATCGTTTAATTTTTCTTTTCTAATGATTGCACTAATTAACTTCATTTAACACCTTTTCTGTTTTTTCTAAAATTAGTAAAGCCCCTTCACCATCTGAGTATGCTTCTTCACCGTGCATGGTGATGTCTAAACCTAGTTTTTCATCACTTTCTTCGACTCTCATTGGAATAAAGTAATTTATTAAAGAGGCTATTAAGTAAGTACCTATGGCACTGTAAGCTACCGCAATAATCACTGCGATTAACTGAGTAAAGAATTGCATATAACTGCCATTCACTTCTGAGCCCCAAGCAGTGCTAACAAATAAACCTGTTAATAAAGATCCAACAATACCACCAAGTCCATGCGCGCCAAATACATCAAGAGAGTCATCAAAGGCTGTTCTTGAACGCCACATGATCATATAAAAGCAAGGAATACTAGTTAGTATGCCTATAATAATTGCCGAACCTGGGGACATTAATCCTGCTCCCGGAGTGATTGCTACAAGTCCCACGATTACAGATGTCGCTAAACCTACAGCTGTTACTCTTTTCGTGTAAATGCAATCTAAGATTGCCCAACAAACTATAGCTCCAGCTGGGGCAAGTAAAGTATTTGCCATAGCTAAAGCAGCTTGAGCATTTGCTGCATAAGCGCTTCCACCGTTAAAACCGAACCACCCAAACCATAAAATCCCTGCTCCTAAAAGTGTCAATGGTACTTGATGTGGGAGCATTGCTAGTCTACCAACATCTTTTCTTTTACCTATGAATAAAGATAAAACTACTGCACTAATAGCCGCATTAATGTGAACCACGGTTCCTCCAGCGAAATCTAAAGCAGCTCCTGTCGGTAGATGCTCAAACAGGCCTCCTCCCCAGACCCACTTAGCCATCGGTGCATAAATTAAAATACTCCAGAGGAATATGAAAAACATATAGGCACGAAAATGAATTCTTTCTACTACTGCACCACTAATCAGGGCAGCTGTAATGATGGCAAAAGTGCCTTGGAAGATAAAATCTAAAATAATGGGGATACCACCATCTTCTGTGGCTTCTAAATTTATACCGTTTAGAAAAAAGTTTTCAAAGCCACCTATTAAAAGATTAGCCTCGCTGTAAGCGAGGCTATAACCAAACATCGCCCAAGTTATAGTTACAATCCCCATCGGAATAAAGCTCATCATCATGGTATTTAAAGCGTTCTTCTTTCTAACTAAACCTGAGTAGAAAAAGGCAAGTCCAATTACCATGAAGAATACAAAAGAACTAGAAACTAGAATCCAAGTGGTATCTACAGTATTAATATTGGAAGGCATGATTTTATAATTACCTTAACTTTAGCATGACTCTAGGTTATATAGACTAGCTTATAGCAGCTTAAATAGGATATCTACCCTAAATGAGATTTTGGTATAAAGTATTAGAAGGTCGCTGATGCAGATAAAACCAAAAATTGAATCTGTAAGAAAACTCTATGCAATTCTTTTTGATGAAAAAGAGAATATGCTTGTGTTCTTTATTTATGCGGCTATAATTAGTTTACTTTATCTCGCTATCCCTCTTGCAGCACAGATCTTAGTGAATGTTATTTCGACTGGGGTTTTGTTGCAACCGATCATCATTATCACTACGGGAGTGTTTATGGGTCTTCTTTTATTAGGTGTTCTCAGAATTTTCCAACTTTTTATTGCTGAAATTATTCAAAGAAAAATCTTCGCAAAAATTGCTTTAGAAATATCTCAGAAAATCCCTAGAATTTCTCAAAAATACTTTGGGGAAATCTATGCACCTGAATTGGTAAATAGATTTTTCGATACGATCACCATCCAAAAAACTTTGACTTTGATTTTATTAGAGGTTCCCTCTGCTATTTTTCAAATCTTATTGGGTTTCATCTTAATGGGGATCTATAGCCCCTTTTTAATTATTTTTGATACGCTTTTGATTTTGACTATTGTTTTCGTCTATACCCTAGGCTATAACGGTGTTAACTCCAGTAAAAAACAATCAAACGCTAAGTATAAAGTCGCTCACTGGCTTGAGGAGATTGCTAGGTGTCAAATAAGTTTCAAGATGAACTTAGCAAATGATTATGCTACTGATGAAGTTGACAATAGAATTCTTGATTACGTAAATAGAAGAAAAGATCATTTTCAGGTTCTTTTCAGACAATACTCTGCTAGTTTCTTTATTGCTGCATTAGCAAGTGCCTCTGTTCTTGCGATAGGTGGTTGGCTTGTTATGCAGGGTAAGCTTACTTTAGGTCAGCTAGTGGCTTCAGAGCTAGTTATACTGATGATAGTTTCATCTTTAGATAAAATAGTACAAAAGTTTGAGAGCTGGTATGACTTGCTAACAGCAATCGATAAAGTTAGTCATATTACTGATCTTGATACTGAAAGGGATGATGGTATTGAACTTAATTTAAATGAAAAAGGACTAGAGCTTGTTTGTGATGACCTGAGTTTTTCATATAATGCTCAGAGAAAGGTTCTTGATAAAGTTAATCTCCAGTTAGAGTCTGGTTCTAGAAAGAGTATAGTCGGAGTAAGTGGTGCTGGTAAGACGACTTTCGCTTACTTAATATCAGGTCTTCAAGAATTTCAAGAAGGAAATATTCTTTTAAATGGCTCACCTTTAAAAGGTTTAAGTCTAGATTCCATTAGGAGGAATATTGCATTAGTAAGTGACTATAATGAAATTTTCGCAGCGACTATTGAAGAAAATATCGTTTTAAATAGAGCGGATATAAGTAAAGAAGACCTAGATGAAGTTGTTGAACTAGTCCACCTAGAAAGAGATTTACAGCAGTTCTCACAGGGTATAAAAACGAAACTTTTAAGTGAAGGTCGTAATGTTTCTTTAGGACAAAGACAAAGAATTCTCCTTGCAAGAGCACTCGTAAGCAAGCCACAGCTTTTAATTCTAGATGAAGCCTTTGGTGGAATGGATGAGAGAACAAAGCTTAAAATTATTAATAATATTTTCGATGTAAACAAACCATGGACTATTCTTAATATCACTCATGATGCAGAGGTTGTTTTAAGAACAAATTATATTTATCTTTTAGATCAAGGGGAAATAGCTGAAGAAGGAGAAACAAAAAAACTTCTTAAAAATAGTGAATCAAGTTTCTCTAAGCTGTTCCCTGATTTACATAAAATTGCTAAAGGAGCAAGTCTAGAATGAAATCTCTTGAACAAATAAAAGCTCCTATAATTGTAAATTCACTTGCTTACATCTCTTTAACTATTTCGGGGATTATTCTCCTCTCTTTATTTCTGCCTTGGAGGCAGACTGTTACTGGAAGTGGTTATGTTAGTGTCTTTTCACCGATGCAAAGACCACAGACCATAAATACTCAAATCGATGCCAGGATTGATAAGTGGTATGTAGAGGAGGGGCACTTAGTAAATAAAGGTGATTTGATTTTAGAGTTAGCTGAGGTTAAGCCGGAGTATCTTGATGATAGACAGCTTGAAAAATTATTAGGTCAGGAAGAGGCTTTAGAGCAAAAGAGAACTGCTAACAAAAAAATAATTTCAAGCTTAAAGCAGCAAATTAGCTCTCTATACCAGTTTCAGAATGCTGCTGTTCCTAGTGCTAACTTAGGTATTGCTCAAAACCAAGATAAACTAGATGCAAGTAAGCAAGATTACAATGCCGCCGAGCAAAACTATAAAACTGCAAAACTTAACTATGATAGGCGAGAGCAGTTATTTAAAAAAGGTCTAAGCTCTAAAAGGGATTTTGAATTAGCTGAGCTTGCTTTAATTAAAGCAGAGTCAGAACTGAACGCTGCTGAAGCTAAGCTTAGTATTGCAAGGCGTGATGTTTCTCTAGCAAGATTAGATGTTACTCAAGTTTCAGCAAATACTTCTCTAAAGATCCAAGAAACTGAAGCTAAGCTTGCTGGAGCTTTAGAAAAGCTTGCAAATATTGATAAGTTAATCTATGACCTGGATATAAAAATTTCAAATTTTGAAAATCGAATGGAACAGAGAAGAGTGATTGCTCCAGTGGATGGTCAAATCGTTAAGCTTAAAGCTTATGGTAGTGGTGAAATCTTAAAAGCAGGTTCTCGTTTAGCCACGATAGTCCCAGAAACTAGTGATAGAGCGGTAGAGTTATATATATCAGATTTTTTCATTCCACTTGTTGAAATTGGAAGAGATGTTAGGCTGCAGTTTGCTGGTTGGCCTGCTTTGCAGTTCTCAGGTTCGCCATCTGTAGCTGTCGGAACCTTTGCTGGGAAAGTAGCTGTTATTGACGCAAGTGTTAGTGATAATGGAGACTTTCGCGTGTTAGTTAAACCTGACTTAGGAAGGATTGAAAGTGGTGAAGATGAAGCCTGGCCTATCCCTCAGCAGCTTAGACCAGGGATGAAAGTTACTGGTTGGGTCATCTTAGATGAAGTACCTGTCTGGTATGAGCTATGGAGAATATTAAATGGCTTTGCCCCTTCTGTGATGAAGACTCCTAAAAAGCATGGTGGTAGAAAGGTTAAACCAAAGTAAATGCTTAGAGTTTTGCTAGCTTTTGTTTTTATTTTTTCATGTCAAAGTCTTTTGGCTAAAGAAAAAGATTTTTCTAAGATCTTTGATGGTGAATTATTCTTTGATGATTTTATTGACACTGTAAAAGAGAATCATCCACAGATTTTAAGAGCAAAGTTGGATAGAGATATAACTATCTCAAGAAGGCTTGAAGCTCAAGGTCGTTTCGATCCGAGTATTAATTCTTTGAATTTAGTAAATCGTTTTAATAGCTCATCAGATATCGGTGAAGAAAAAGATGCTTTTACTTCTGATACTAGTGTTGATTTCCTAACTGGTTTTGGTGCGAAGATTGGCTTAGGTGCAAAATTTGCTCAAGGTGATATCTCGACACCGATTTCTCCAACAGGAGAGTCTGGTGAATACTTTGTGAAACTTTTTGTGCCTTTGATGCGAGATGCGATTTATAACTCTGCTAATGTAGCTGAGCAAAAGGCAAAGATTAATGAATTAATTGCTGATTATATTTTTTACCAAGCTCAACTTACTTTACTTGCTAAGGCAAGCAAAGCTTATTTTAAATGGCTTGCAAGTAAAACTATTTTAGACGTTGAAAAGGATATTTTTGAATTATTAAAAAGTCAGGTTGAATTAGTTCATCAAAAGGTAGATTTAGGCGACCTTGCTGCACTCAATATAGTAGAAGCTGAAAGGGAATTGCAGAGTAGGAATACTAGAGTCATTACCGCTAATAGATCATTTGAAAGAGAGAGTATTGATTTAACAAGATACCTATGGACAAAGGAGCAAGATATTTATGCAACTTTAAGCTATTTTAATAGTCCAGATCTTGATGAAGAGCCTAAGCTTTTAAGTGAAGCTAATATTAGCATTGCTAAAGAATTTGCACTTGAGCATAGACCTGAGTTTGAAGCTATTAAGCTTAATAAAGATATTGCTGACCTTGAAAGAAAGTTTGCTAAGAATCAAGCTTTACCTCAATTAGATGCTTTAGTAAATGCAGGTATGGAAACTGGTGAAAATAGTATAGGTCCGACTCTTGCTGCTGGTTTTGATTTATCTCTTCCATTAAGAGTTAGAACAGCTAGGGCAAAAAGACAACAAGCTGAATATCGACTGGAGCAGTTATCTATTCAGAATAAACAGTTAACTCAAAATATATTTTTAGATATTGAAAATAGTGCATCTATTGTAAATAATAATTACGATAAATATATCGCAGCTAAAGAGAATTTTGAGTTGTCAAAACAGCTTGAGCAACGAGAATTAGATCGTTTTGATTTAGGAGATGGGACTTTGTTTTTAGTTATTAGGCGTCAAAGATCTATGGTTGAAGCTAATATTGAAATGATTAAAGCTAAAGTAGAATGTTTGATCGCTTTACAGAACTTCAAATTAATTCAAGGGCAACTTCTCTAGTGAGCTGGACTGATTTTAGCCTAAATGAAGATGAATTATTGCTTAGAGAAAGTGTTTTTCAGTTTGAGCTTGAAGATCAAGGACTTAAATACCTTGAAGATTATCAAGCTTTGATAAGTGAGGCTGATAGCTTTTTTTTTGATAATGAAGCCTACAGGAAAATCCATTCCTTAGAGAAAACTTTAATTATGGTTTCTAAGCTGATGCAACAAGGTCTATATACTCCTTATGTAGATAAGCGTGGTTTATTTACTATAAATACTTTTGAATTTTTTGAGATTCTGAAAAGCGTCATAGAACAAAATTTAAGTACTAAAATTTTAGAGCTAGGTGCTGGTGATGGTTCTTTAAGTGCTTTTTTGAATGAAAAATATGGAACTAAGATTAAGGCGGTAGATGACTTTGCCTATGGTCGTAAACTCGAAGGCATAAACTCAGTTTTAGCAGATAGACCAAGCTATGAACTGGTTGAGAATTTAAAGCTTGCAGAAGCTTTAGAGAAATATGAACCTGAGTTAGTGATAAGCTCTTGGTTAGTGAATCCTAAATATAATATGGGGGATGACTGTAAAATCTTAGATTTTCCCTCTGTAAAGAAATACTTATGGATAGGTGATAATACTAAAAGATTCTCTTCTAGTCCCGAGTTATGGAACAGAAAGGATTGTCATTACGAAAAGATAGATCTTAAGTTTAGCGAGTTTACTCAGCTTGATAATCTCAATAACCCCTTAACTTTCATCGACATAAATAACAGTAACGAGATTTTAAAATATCTAATTAAGCTAAACTCTTTTAGAGCAAATATGGTTTTAATTACTAAGGTCTAAGGTTTTTCAGTTTGTCCCTAAGAAGTTTGTGAACTGTTCTTTTATCGTAGCTTTTACTTCAAACTCTAGCCCTGAACTAGTAGTAGCTTCTAGTAAGATGGGGATAGTAACTTCGTATGTTTCTTCTTCTTTATATTTTTTTCGTGTTGATTTGTTTTTTGCACTCAGTATTACAGGTAAGTTTATTTGATAGTCTAAGCTATCTTCATTAATTCTAGTCACCTCTGCTGTCGATCCTTCAGGTAATTCTGCTTCTAGTCTTAATTTTCTTTTTCCTTTTCTTGCAAGAGGTTTTATTTTTTTAGATTTTTCTTTGAATTTGAAACTAAATTTGGTTGTTGATAAATTCAATTCTGAGTTTGCAGTAAAGGTTCCAGTTATTCTAACAAGCTTAGTATCTTCATTAAGATTGCCATCGAAGCTCTCTACCTCAGTACTTAAAGGGCGATATCTAACTCCTTTATTATAATTACTGTTTTCATCTATGGATACGCCTATATAATCAGCAAATTCTTCTTGATCAAAACTAAAGTTAATTCTTTGAGGATCAGAGATAATGATGTTTTCCGATATAAAGCTTACACGGTTATATTTTTTACTTCTGTCTTCTTGAGAAATATCTTTGTAGAAAAATTTAATTCCTTGTTTAGTAGCTTGTAATTGACTTTTCTTTTTTAGTAAGGCTTTTGATCTAAGAGATCTATTGAAAGCAGCTGCAAGATCCAAGTCATTAACTCTATTAATTTCATCATAAAATCTATTTAAGAAAAACAGTTGGATAGTGATTTTTCTTTTTTTGTTTGATATCTTTGTATTATTGCGAGAGTCTTTGACACGCATGAAAAATGAACCGTTATCCGGTCCATCACCATCAAATACAGGATCGGTGATATTTGCTCCCACTGGGTAAGAGATCAAAAGCAAAGTAAGCAGTTGAAGACTAAGAAAAATATTTTTCATGTATATATTATCTTAGATCAATTGAATTGTGACAAGTTTTTTAGTAGCCAGGTGCTACTTCTTTTTTACAGTTTTCTGACATTAATTTATAGGCTTTGCTAAAGTACTCATCAAAACTAGTTTCTTGAATAATGCGTTGATTTTCACTTTCAGCATTAGCTGGTCTCTCGTAGAAATTGTCCATAAATTCTATTCGACTCTTAACTTGTGCTTGCTCTGCTTCAGGAAAGCCTAGAATCCAGATAAATTGCTATCAGCTATGAAAGTTCTTTTTAGGTGAGCTTTATCTTTTAGCCCTGGATTGTCATTAATATTGATGCTGATCTCGGTTACTTGTTAACTCTATAATATTTCCAGTTTTGCCTTCTTGGAACTCTTCAGGACTAGTTGCAAAACTTACATTTGTAAGTCCCCGTATCTCCTTAAACACCTTTCCTAGCTTAGGGTTTACACTTGATTTAGTTTTGAGCATTAGTAAGACATGTTAGCAATAATGTATCAGAAGCTAGTTTATTATTTGTTAATTTCTGGCAGGTATAGATGAGTAAGCTTAATCTAAGTGAGTTTTAGATTATCTCTAAAATTTAATTTACTTGATGTTGTTAATTTCCCTATGGTGGTATATTGTAATTAAGCTTAAAGCTTGTTTTGAAAAAGATTTAGGAGTTACCATGATCGTTGCTGAGAAAGAGAAAACATTAGCTGAAGAATTAAATATTTCAGAAGACACTAAAAATATTATTGGAATTGTTTTATTAGCAATTTCTGCTATTAGTGCTATTTATTATATTACTAAACTAGCTTCTAAAAGAAGACAGTCGTCTAAGTTTGAAAAGCTTTTAACAAAAGCTGAGTCTACTTTAAAAGATATTAGAATCAAATCTAAAGATCTTACAGATAAGTGTTCTACGTTAATTAAGACAGTTAAGCAAGACCAAAAGCTTAATGATGCTTTTAATACTTTAAAGTCTAAATCTAAAGATTTAGGTAGAAACATTAAAGACTTAGTTTCTGCTAGAAGATAGTCTTAAGCTTAACCATAGGCTGTGACTAAGTTTTTATCAAGTAATTTTTGACTTAAATAACTTTGAGCGTTATTCAGTGTAGTTTCTACTATGTTATTCATAGCTACATCTGTAAAGAAGGCTTGATGTCCAGTTACAAGAACATTGGGAAAGCTAAGCAGGCGCATTAAAGAGTCGTCTTCTATTATGCTAGTGGATTTATCTTCAAAGAAGATGTCTGCTTCTTCTTCGTAGACATCGATTGCAAGTCCAGCTATTTTCTTAGTCTTTAGTCCTTGGATTAAATCTTTAGTATGAAGTAAGCCGCCTCTACTGGTGTTCACTATAATCATACCGTCTTTCATTTGAGATATAGTCTCTGAATTGATCATATGGAATGTTTTATCGTTAAGCGGGCAGTGCATGCTGATAATATCTGCGCTTCGATATAGTTCTTCTAGCTGCGTGTACTCGAAATCTAGATCTCCCTTATCTGTTAGAGGGTATGGGTCATAAGCTATTACTTTAGCGCCAAAGCCGTTTAGGATTTTAATTAATACTTGGGCGATTTTCCCTGTCCCTATAAGCCCTATGGTTTTTTTACTAAGTTCAAAGCCCATTAAGCCATTTAGTGAAAAATTTCCTTCTCTTGTTCTGTTGTAGGCTTTATGGAATTTTCTACTTAAGTTTAGAATCATTCCTAAAGTGTGCTCTGCAACCGCGTATGGTGAGTATTCTGGCACGCGCATGATAGTAATACCTAATTCTGCAGCGCTTTTAAGATCTATATTATTAAAGCCAGCACAGCGCATTAGAATTAGTTTAATACCTAAATTACTTATGACAGTGAGAATCTCAGAGCTTAAATCATCATTTACGAACGCACAGATAGCATCGTGCCCTTTTGCTAACTCTACGGTATTTATATTTAGCTTTGTCTCAAAAAAGCTGAGCTCAAAGCCAAAGTCTTTATTAGATTTTTTGAAAAATTCTTCATCATAGCTTTTGATACTAAATAGTGCAATCTTCATAGTTTTAATTGTAGATCATTGTGAGCTAGATTATCTTAAATATTGGAAACTCAATGTGTACTTACGCCTTAATCAAAGCTTTACCTAAAAAGAGAATAATATATTAAGCTGGTTTTGTTATTTTATGGTCTAATTTTAAAGTGCAAGGCATATACTTAGCTTTATTTTTTTTATTTTGGAGTTTATTTAATCATCCGGTTTATTCACTTTCGTATGAAGAAGCTGTGAAGCTTGCTCTTGCTAATAATAAAAACATAAAAGCAAAGCTTGCTTTACTTCCTGTCGCTGAAGCTGAGATGATTATAGCTAAATATCGCCCGAATCCAAGCCTCGCTTCAGCACATGAATTAGTTCGAGGTGGTGCGATTCAGCCTGTGCAGATTGCTTTACCGATAGAAATCGGGAAGAAAAGATTCTATAGAAAAGAGCTTGCAAAAAAAGAAATTGAAAAAACTAAGCTTGAGATTGAAAAAGAGATTTGGCAGACTCAAATTGAGCTTAGGGGACTTTACTCGAAAAGTTTAGTATCAAAAGAATTAGTAAAACTCTTTAAAGAAAAGCAAAAGAAGCTTAAAAGACTTTCAGGAGAAGAGAATAATAATCAGATAGAACTTCTAGTAAATGCAAATTTGATAGATGAATATGAGATCAGTCTCAATTCTGTGAACTTAAGTTTAAAAGAGTTACTGAATGTAGATATTGATCAAAATTTGAATCTGGAAGATGATCTTAAAGATCTTGTGACTAAATATAAACAAAAGTTAAATCAGATTAATTCGCTTGAAACTATTGTAGATAAGCGTTTTGATACTTTAATATTGGAGCAGGAATTAGGTATTCAAAGCTCACTTATAAAAAGTTATAAAGCGCAGCGTATACCTGATCTGGTTTTAGAGACTGGTGTTTCTCATCCTAGCTTAGGAGATCCTTTCTGGGGGATGTATTTGGGAGGTGGTTTTGAGATTCCTATCTTTGATAGAAAGCAAGGAGAGATAAAGAAAGCTGAAGCTCAGCTTGATTTAGTTAAGTTAGAAAAGGCTAGTTTAAGGTCTCATATAGGCTTTGAGATAAAGAAAGCGATTTTTAATTTTAAAACTCGTGAGAAGCAGTTAGCTCGATTTAATAAATTACTTGATTTAAGTTCTGCTGATTCATCCTTCCAGGAAGAGTATTTGAAAGCGAAGCTTGATATGTGGCTTGCCGTGCAGGAGCTTGAGTTTGCTTTGGGGGTGGTTTTGTAACTAAATTTAGAGCGGAAACCATTAGGGCAATTGGCTTAGGGCTTGCTATACCGTTCGGGAATAACATGTTAATATATCTTTGTGGTGGTGAAGCTGAGTATAATTTTATTAGCCTTTTTCAGCTTTTGGTTTCATTGTTAAGTTTATATATTGGTAACCAAGTGATAGGTTATGCAGTATATTTACTCAAAAAAAGAAGGTGTGAAAGCTAATGTTAGATGATGTTAATTGGAACCATTTTTATTCAGTTTTGTTCTCAGGAGCTATTTTGATTAGTCTTGGGTTGAAACTTATGTTTGATTTGAAAAAAGAAGTAGAAGAACTAGATAGACAGGATTCTTTAGAAAGTTAATATATCTTTGTGATTCTGAGTCGAAGAACTTGAGAGGCAGAATGCCTTAGAGAATTAATTACCTTCATTGCAAGTATCACAAAGCCCAACTACTTCATCTACGATTTGTTCTACTTTAAAGCCTTTCATTATTTTAGTGTTTTTCTCTTCTCTTTCTAATGCTGTTACGTTGTTGCAGCTTTTACAAACAAGTAAAGTATGAGCATGATCGTGCTCATGAGCACATTTCATGTAACTATTTATACTATGAACTTTATGGATAATATCTATATCCATAAATGTTTCTAAAACTCTATAAATAGTTATCGCTGAATAACTTTTCCCTTTTTCTTTTAAGATATCTTGGATTTGGTATGGAGATAAAGCATCATCGTGTTCTGATAAAACTGTAAGTATGTCAATTCTTGACTTGGTTTGTTTATAGTCATTTTCTTTAAGCTTTTTTAGGGCTTTTTCTAGGAAGGTTTCTGACTGGGCTTTTGTGTTTTTTTTCATTTTTTCTTCTTTCCTCATGGTATCAGGGTTTTCTTATGAATTGGTTTGATTGATTTTTTCTTTTGGCTCTTCAGTGGATGAATTTGTTTCAGGGGCTATGATTTCCGTTGCAGATTCTTCTGCAACTAATTCCTCTTCTTGAAATTTTTCCATAGTATCTAAAATTGTTCTATTCGCTTCAGAATTTTCTATTTGCTCTTTCCTATCGATTGATGAAAACTGACCTGTTAATGTAAATCCTGCAACTTGTTTGATCTCGATCAATTCCTTCTCACCATTTTGGCTTACTATGTAGGTATTTTTATTTATAGGCTCTAAGCTAAGCTCTCGAGATTTATTTAGTGACTCCAAGTCACTTTGCTCAATTTTTGCAATTAATCGGGAATCTATATCTTTAGATTTAATATCAAAGGTATTAAGCAAGAAATTAGAATCTTGACTTAGGTTGATTCTTTCTTTAGGGTTGTTGTGGATAATTGGGTCATTGACCTTGTTTCTTAAATAACCCAATACCGAACCGTATCCCCCGTTTTCTAACTGTTTATTTAGAATATTTTTCGCTTGATCTAGTTGATAGTCATAGTGTGCTGTGTTTCGATCCAATCCATTGATTTCAAAAAAGTTATCGCCAGTGAGTAATGTCATTTTATTTTCCCCAGTAGTACTTTTTTTAGAGTCGGATATTTCAATTTCTCTATATAAATCCTTCATTCTTTTAATAGTTTTCTTAATCTCTTCCTCTCTTTCAAGCTTATATTTTGCTTCAAGCTCTTTAAACTGTGAGCTTTTATTTGTAATGATGACATTGTTATTATTTGAATTGTTTATGCTACTTGATAATCTTTCTATTTCTTTATTAAGGAAACTTTCTATATAGTAATTAGTACTTACGATCAGTTCTGAGCTTGATAAACGCTTTATATGTAAGTGCTCATCATGCCAATCTAAGTAAGAACGGGTTTTAACTGATCCATTTTGATCTCTTATTGAGATTTGTCCATTGCTATAGGAAGTTCTGTAGATTTGATAATTACCATTTTTGTTTATTGTAATTAGAGCTAAATTATTTCCTGTTTTATAGACTTCATCACCACATTTTCCTTCCTTTTCTATCTCTAATCTACGCTGTTCTTGTGACTCTAATTCTGTTTTTAAATTTTGTAATTCTTGTAATTTTTGTTTTAAATCATTTTTTTGTTGTTTGGTGAGATCTTGATTCTGTGTTATTTCTTGATTGTTTTGATATTCATTGCCTTCTAAGAATTCCTGGACTTCTTGTTGAGTTGTAATTCCATTGCCGTGTGTACATTTATCATCACAAATATGAATTCCTTGCGCTTTTAAATTATTGAGATTGCTTAGACTTAAGTCTTTGAGTTGATCCCTTTTTAATTCCTTAGCTTGAGAGTTGAATTTTTTATAGCCTTTTGATATTAATTCGTTAATTTTGGTTGGCAGATTTTTGAGATTCTTAATTTCAATAAAACTATAGTTATTCTTTAAGAATGCTTCATCAAAAGCTAAATCCAAATGTCTTTTACTAAGTGAGTCTGATTTAAGAATAAAAAGTTTTATATTATTAAGTTTAGGATCACGCTGTATCCTGAGATCACGTTCATTATATTTTTTAAGATTATTTTTTATTCCAATAAATTCTTCTATAGAAAATGAGGCTGGAATAGCCAACACGAAAAGAGGCTTTAAACCTTCATCAGTGATAGCTGCTTGTTTTGAGACTTCAGGCTTAGGAGAAGTTTTAACTTCTTTAGAAATAAGTGAACCTAGAATTGGTATATTTCTTAAAAAGCTTAAAGCCATTAAACAACCCCTCCATGATCATGAATAACCGAATGCAAATTATGGTGATTACTAGCATTGCTAGCTCCTGCAGCACTGATACTTTCTGAGATTTCAGCCATATGAACATCGGCTCCATGAGCTTCACCACATACTGGACATTCCAATAATTCAGCCGTTAGTGCCGTATTATCTAAATCCTGTTTTCTTGGCTTATCTGATTCTGGCTTAAAGAAGTTAAATATTTCAGGTATGATCGTAAAAGCTCCTACCATAGCTAAACTCTGCCCAATAAAAGCAAGAGCTTTATTTGGAATGTTTTTTGCTATGCTTTGCCCAAGAGGGATAGCTGTATTTAACATGGTTTCCATCTGAGCTACTTTAAATAAAAATTTAGAGGCATCTTTACTGAAGGCGTCTTTAAATTTGTCAATTGTAGATTTTTCTTTATCACCGTGAGAAAGCTGCTCTGTTAGACTGATAGCAAAGCCAAGTGCAGATCTCATAATGAAATTAGGGATTTTTACCACTCTATGTAAAGCGACAAAAGGAACTATAGTAAGTAAATTTTTAGCAAGATTCTGCCATTTCTTTGTACCGTAGTTCATTAAATGCATTCCCGTAACAGCCGAGCTACTAGTGATTTCATTCGGTGTATGAATGTGATGTAGTGGAGCGCTTAAACCCTGTGCTAGAAAAATATTTGCCATGTTAATGCTTCCCCTTATTAATATGGGTTTTAAAGCTTTAGGGATAGAGTTATTCTTCCCAACGGTATCTATAATATCTTCAAGGAATCCTTTGTCAGATTGTTCTTGATGCTGTTTGTGAACGTGGTGGTTATGCTTATTATGCTGACTATGTTCATGACCATTACTATGTACATGCTCTGCATGCATCTCCCTAAGCTCTGAAGGATAATGAGTTTCATCTTCACAAGGACTATTGCTCTGCTGGACTGGTTCCTCATGCCCATGGTGACCATCACACGGGTCGAGTTCAAGACCATTTTTTAAATGAAGGTGAAACCCCCATTTGTCTTGATATTCTTTTACGAAATTTCTTAAATCTTGACTCTCTTCTAGGTCTTTAGTCGTTAAACCAGTTAAGGTATCGATGTATGTACTCAAAGCCCTTTCTTTAAGTTCTTGTGAAAGAGCAGTAGGCTGATTGTGAACTTGAGTAGATATCGTTGCCATTAAATTGTTACAAAGTTACATTTGAAATAGTAGCATTGTGTATAGATGATTTTTGATACTTTAGAACTTTTTAAAGTTTCTTAATGTAATATTATTACTTTTGGGTTATTATATTAATGAAATTCTCTATGCAAAATCTAAAAAGCCCTGAATTGAAAAAAAACTATGCCTTCTAAAGACGAAGCTATAGAGGCTGTTAAGACTCTTATTTCTTATATCGGTGATGATCCATCTAGACCAGCTCTTTTGGATACGCCTAAAAGAGTTCTTAATACCTATAAAGATTTCTTCAGAGATTATGAAACTCATATCGCTTACATCCCTAATAAAAAGATAGTAGGTATAAGTAAGCTTGCTAGACTAGTAGATGTGTTCGCGAAGCGCTTACAGAGTCAGGAAAATCTAACTCATCAGATTGCTGACGCTATTAATGATTATTTAAAACCTAAAGGAGTAATTGTTCTAGTGAGTGCTGCTCATCAGTGTATGACCACTAGAGGAGTTCATAAAATAGGAACTAAGACTGCTACTATTGCTAGTAAGGGTCTTTTTAAGGTAGACGACGCTAAACGAAGAGAATTTTTGGAGCTAATAAAAAAGGAAATGTAATTATGATGAAATTTTTATCACCGTTCTTCGTGATTCTGAGTTGTGGAATGCACATATTTTGTTGTGGAATTCCACTTTTACTTAGTATCTCCAGTCTAGGAGCGCTCGCGGGAGTTTCTGGTTCAGCTTTTGAAATACCATGGTTTGAAGCTATTGAAGATAAGGTTATGCTTCTTTCTGGATTAATTTTATTATTTACGATATTTGTTCAGACATTTGCTGGTGCTTGTTGTGATGATACTAGCTGTTCTACTAATAAGTCCGATGATTTCTCGAAGAAGCTTACATTCTTCGCTGGTGGCTTATATGCTGTTAATCTAGTGATATTTTTTCTACAGCACTAAGAAAGAGCTTATTTATAATATTTAGTTTAGGAGTTTAAAAAAATTATGAGTTTGGAAAATAACAAATTACAAGAGCGCCCTCTTCTACCAGTAACGGTTTTATCGGGTTTCTTAGGGGCGGGGAAAACCACGCTTTTAAATCATATTCTTTCTAACCGTGAAGGGATGAAGTAGGCTATGCTTTAGATCAAATCTCTAAGCTCGACAC
>CALBDR010000302.1 GCA_937927525.1 uncultured Candidatus Melainabacteria bacterium | reverse complement strand
ATATCTCTAATCTTTTTAAAGAATTGCAGACTATTTTAGATAAAAATACTGATTTGACAAGTTCATGGAATTTAGTAGATGAAAACTATTTGAGTTTATTTTCTTTTGCAAAGCTCTCTATGTATCAAGATTTAGAGATAAATAAAGATGAGATCGAATCACATTCTATTATCAAACGCATTTCTGGAGAGGAATCTAATGCTACTACTTTTAGCGTTAATCAAAATTATGCTGATGTTAAACCTGAAAATATTGATGATAAATTTAAGGCTTTAGAGTCGTATCAGATTTTGGATGCTGATAGTAGCCAACAAGCTGCGATCTACAGTGCAAGGGAAGGGCAGAGCTTTGTGCTTCAGGGTCCTCCAGGTACAGGTAAGTCACAAACTATCGCAAATATAATATCTGAGTCACTTGCAACTGGAAAAAAAATTCTTTTTGTCAGTGAAAAGAAAGCAGCTTTAGACGTAGTTTTAGATAGACTAAAAATCGCGAATTTAGATCAATTCTGTTTAGATCTCCATGGCTCAGGACAAAGTAAGTCTGTGATTATTCAAAAGCTAGCTAGTTCAAATGAAGAAATAAAAAAACTTGGTTTAAAAGCAGATCCAGAAAATTATGTGGAGCCCTTAGATAGACTAAAAGATGAACTAAATGCTAATTTATCAGAGATTCATAAAACTAGGTATCCTATAAATCTCTCTCTGTATCAGCTTTATTCTAAGCTTAGTTTAATTAATTGGGAATTGCAGAGTTATCCTAAATTAGAATTTACTGTTAAAAATATTGAGAAAATTGGTGAAAAAGAGCTTTATGAGCTTAGATTTTTCTTTGAGGATTTAGGTAGAAAGTCTTTTATCATCGATAACTATGATAAGTTTGTTTGGAAAAATGTTCGTATCGAACAGATTAACTATGAGTTAGAGAATGAGATTCGTTCAAATCTAATTGAATTTAAAACTTTAACGAATAAGATATTTAATCTTGCTAACCCTTTAGCTGAAAAGTATTTTAGTAAATCTATTCATAGCGTAAGAGAACTTAAGTGGCTTGCTGATGCGGCAAAACTTGCGATAGAATCTCCTTTTCCACAAGAAACTTGGCTTTCTAAGTCCAAGATTAAAGAAATTGAGTCTGTGACTTTAAATGCTAAGGATAAGTATGATGAGTGTATTTCTATTAAATCTAATCTCCTAGATAACTATAGTGAGAAGTTCTTAAACTTAGATCATTTTGATTTACTAGCTAAGTTTAAATCTGATTATAGTGAAGACAATTTCTTTAGATTCCTAAATATTAATTACTGGAAAGATATGCGCAAGATTAAAGAGCTTGCGCTCTATGACCAGGTTAGAGGTTTACATTCATTGGTAAGAGACTTAGAAGCTGCTGCTAATCTTGATAAGAAGAAACAGGATTTAGGTAAACAAGAAACTAATCTTGAAATGAGTTTAGGTCATTTTTATAAGAAGTTTGACACTGACTGGGAAGAGACTTTAACAGCTGTTAGATGGGTTAAGAAGGTTCTTGAGAAATTAGAAACAGAGGAATTACCGAAAACACTATCTGAGGTGCTAGCTGAAAGTGAAAATGAAGAAGCTTATAAAAATTTCCATACTGCAGCAGGTGAATTCCTAAAAGCCTTTGAATTATTTAAAGGTTATATGGACTTTTACTTCAAGTTATTTCCTGTGCCTAATGTTGATTTAGAGGCAGTTTCACTGAGAGAGCTTGATGAACATTTAGACTTACTCATTAAAAATATTATCCAAATAGAAGACTGGCTTGAATTTAAGAATCTTAGAAATAAGGCGATTAATCTTGGTCTTGGTCAGCTTTTTGAAGCTTTGGTGAATGCTGATTCAGATGAAGAATTTAGTAGTGAAGTTTTAGAAAAGATTTTCTTGCAGAAATTCTATCAGTCTTGGATAGATAAAATTGAGATTGAAAATCCACAGATTCGTAAATTTAGTGGAGATGCACAAGAGTTACTGACTGATAAATTTACTAAGCTTGATAAAGATCAAATCGAAAATATTCGTCGCAAACTTTGTGAAAAACTTGCTTTGAATTGGCTTGAATATTCCGCGAGTCCTATTAATCAAAGAGCTCTCGATATCTTTAATTTAGAAACTAATAAGAAAAAACGTCATAAGCCTATTCGTATGCTTATTAAAGAGATTCCAAATCTTTTACAGACTCTTAAACCTTGCTGGATGATGAGTCCGCTTACAGTGAGTAGACTTTTAAGTACTGATAGTGATGAAGAGAATTTAGTTGATAAGACTTTTAAATTTGATTTGGTAATTTTTGATGAAGCTTCTCAGATTAGAACCGAAGATGCGATTCCTGCTATTTATAGAGGTGATCAGCTTATACTTGCTGGTGATACTCACCAGTTACCTCCTACTAATTTCTTTAACTCTGGTGTAGTTGATGGTGATGATGAAAACTTCGAGAAGAGTGTCTTTGAAAGTGTTTTAGATGAATGCTCGGTATTTTTACCGAAGAAAGATTTACTCTGGCATTACCGTAGTCGCCATGAAGAGTTAATACAATTCTCTAACCATAGTATTTATGATGGTAAGTTAATTACTTTTCCATCACCTATTAAAAACAGTAGTGACTTAGGTGTACATTTCGAGTTAGTACCAGATGGTAAATTTGAACGTGGTGCTAGATTTAATAAAAAAGAAGCTAAGCGTGTAGCTGAAGCTATTTTAGAGCATTACACTAGCGATTCGAAAAACTACTCTTTAGGAGTGATTGCTTTTTCTGAAGCTCAGCAGATGGCGATTGAAAGAGAGCTGTTAACAGCTATCCGCAAGGACCCTGATCTTGATGAAAGTGTCATAGCAGATGATTTATTTATTAAAAACTTGGAGAATGTTCAAGGTGATGAAAGAGATTTTATTTTCTTTAGCATAGGATATGCGAAGGATAAAAAGAATAATCTTTCACATAACTTTGGTCCACTTAACCGAGAAGGTGGGCACCGAAGACTTAATGTGGCAATCACTAGGGCTAGGAATAAGATTAAAATCTTCAGTTCAATTACGTCTGCTGATATAGATCTTAGTAGAACCAATTCTCGTGGAGCAAAAATGCTTAAAGAATATCTTAAGTATGCAGAATCTAAATCTTTATCCATTATTAAGGCTAGCCAGCTCCAGTCTTTAAATGAAACAGGTGACATGCATAAGATCATTGCAAAGACTTTAGAAGCCAAAGGTTTCATCGTTGATCAATTCTTAGGTTCTTCATCATACAAATTAGATCTTGCAATTCGAGATAAGGAGAATCCTGATCAATATTGTTTAGGCATAGAACTTGATGGTTATGTTTATAAATCTGCACATAGCGCAAGGGACCGTGAGAGACTCAGGATGCAGGTGATGGACTCACTTGGCTGGAAACTAAAGAAAATTTGGTCTAGAGACTGGGCTAAGAACTCAGAAGCAGAAACTGAAAAAATTATTAATATATTGCAACCAAGCACGAGTCTTATTTAAAGTTATATAAAGGCTTCCAATTATGTGGGTATAAGCTTGATAGTGGGATATAATAACTTATAATGGCAACAAAAGATCAGAATAAAGAACAGCTTCACTCAGTAACTATTAGATTCTGTGGTGATAGTGGTGATGGTATGCAGCTTACTGGTACTCAGTTCACTAACACGAGCGCTCTTTTCGGTAATGATATTAGTACTTACCCGAACTTTCCAGCTGAAATTCGCGCTCCACAGGGTACACTTGCTGGGGTTTCTGGTTTCCAAATCCACTTTAGTTCAAGCAATATTCACACTGCTGGTGATGAACTTGATGTTCTCGTTGCGATGAACCCAGCTGCTTTTAAAACTAATATTGAAGATTTAAAACAAAATGGAATATTAATCGTTAATGAAGATGCTTTTACTGCAGCTAACTTAAAGAAAGCAGGTTACATGGATGACGAAGATATATTCGCTCCATACGAGTCTAGGATTAGAGTGTATAAAGTACCTATTACTAAGATGACTTTAACTGCTTTAGAAGACTTTGACATGATGGCTAAAGCAAAAGAGCGTTGTAAAAATATGTTTGCTTTAGGTCTTACTTATTGGATTTACTCTAGACCACTAGATTCTACTGAAGAGTGGCTTAGTTCTAAATTCGGCAAGAAGCCTGAAATTTTAGAAGCTAATATTAAAGCTCTAAAAGCTGGTTACCACTTTGGTAACACTATTGAGGCTTTTCAGAATACTTATGAAGTTCCTGAAGCTAAAATTAAGCCAGGTACTTATAGAAACATCACCGGTAACCAAGCTGTAGCTATTGGTTTTGTAGCTGCAAGTGAACTTGCTAAGAGACCGCTATTCATTGGTTCTTATCCGATTACTCCAGCTACAGATATTCTCCAAGAGCTCTCTAAGTATAAGAATTACGGAGTTAAAACTTTTCAAGCAGAAGATGAAATTGCTGGAATCGGTTCTGCTATTGGTTCGGCTTTCTCTGGACATTTAGCTGTTACTACTACTTCTGGTCCTGGAATTGCTTTGAAATCTGAGTTTATGAACTTAGCTGTGATTACAGAACTTCCTGTGGTTATTGCTGATATTCAGCGTGGTGGTCCGTCTACCGGTCTCCCGACTAAGACTGAGCAGACAGATTTACTTCAAGTCCTTTACGGAAGAAACGGTGAGAGTCCTATTCCTGTGGTTGCGGCGAAAAGTCCTTCTGATTGTTTTGAAGCTGCCATTGAAGCTTGTAGAATCGCTGTTGAGCACATGACTCCAGTCGTATTTTTAAGTGATACTCAGATTGCTATCGGTTCTGAGCCATGGAAGTTGCCTGATTTAAGTACTCTTAAAGAGTTTGAATATGATTTTCATAAAGATCCTGAAACTTTTGCTCCATATAAGCGTAATGAATTACTAGTTAGACAGTGGGCTATTCCAGGAACTCCAGGTTGTGAACACACGATTGGTGGTTTAGAAAAAGAAGATATTACTGGTAAAGTAAATCTTAGCCCTGAAGCTCATGAGCATATGACTAAAGTTAGAGCTGAAAAAGTTCAACTTATTGCAAGTAAACTTCCAGCTACTGAAGTTTTAGGTGAAGCTAAGGGTGATTTACTATTTTTAGGTTGGGGAAGTACTTATGGTGCTATCAGAACTGCTACTGAACAGCTTCAAGCTGAAGGTTTAAAAGTTTCACAAGTTCACTTAAGACACATCAATCCATTACCTAATGATTTAGAAGAGATTATGAGAGGCTTTAAGCAAGTAGTAATCCCTGAATTAAATTTGGGTCAGTTATCGATGATCATAAGATCTAAGTTCTTAATTGATGCTAAAGGAATTAACCAAATGAATACTAAGCCTCTATCTGTTTCAGATCTAGTGGCTAAGGCTAAAGAATTTTTAGGAGAATTATAATTTATGACTCAAGCAAAAGAGCTTACAAAAGCTGATTTCGTTAGTGAAGGTGATGTTAAATGGTGCCCAGGTTGTGGAGACTACGCGATTCTTTCTTCAGTTCAAACAGTTTTACCTACCTTAGGAATCCCTAAGGAGAAATTCTGTTTCGTTTCTGGAATTGGTTGTTCGAGTAGGTTTCCGTACTATATGGATACTTATGGCTTCCATACTATTCATGGTAGAGCTCCTACTGTAGCTTCTGGAGTTAAGCTTGCTAACCCTGATCTTTCGGTTTGGGTAGTAACTGGTGATGGTGATGGCTTAAGTATAGGTGGTAACCACACAGTTCATATGATCAGAAGAAATATGGATTTAAGAGTTCTTCTTTTCAATAATAGAATCTATGGTTTAACTAAAGGTCAGTACTCACCGACTTCAGAGCAAGGTAAAGTAACGAAGACCTCTTTATATGGTTCTATTGATAGTCCTTTAAATCCTTTATCTTTTGCTATTGCATCAGGTGCGACTTTCGCTGCTAGAACTAATGCAGCAAACCCTAAGCATATGCAGGAAATACTTAGAGCAGCGGCTGCTCATAAGGGTACTGCTTTCATTGAGATTTTCCAAAACTGTAATATCTTTAATGATGGCGCATTTGCTAAATATCTAAATAAAGATACTAAAGCTGAGGAAAATTTATTTCTAGAAGAAGGCAAGCCACTTTTGTTTGATGGTGAAACGAAGGGAATTGTTATGAACTTAGATGGCAATAATCCTAAACTTACTGTCGAAGAAGTTGATCCAGATAAAGCTGGAGTTTCTAAAACAGGTAAGAAATTCCTAGTGCATGATCCTAAGAATGAAGATCATACTTTAGCTTATTTAATTAGCTATTTAGGTAGTATTAGTGATCCTGAAAACCCAGCTGCAATGGGTGTTTTAAGATCTGTAGATAAACCTACTTATGGTGATGTTTTAAACGCACAAGAAGAGCAAGCAGTATCTGAAAAAGGTAAAGGTAGTCTAAAAGACCTCGTTTACTCAAAAGATACCTGGACAGTTAAAGAAACAGCGAATGCTTAATTTCTTGATATTCTTTGTCGTCTATTCCCAGAGGATATCCTTCTAGTCCGTATTTTAGAAGGTTATCTCTTCCTACCAGTTCTATAAAAAGCATAATTTCATCTGGAGCTAATTCTCCTTTTAGTCCTTTATCTAATAGAGCTTGGGGGGTTAAATCTTTTATGACGGTTCTCTCAGCTATGAATTCCTCTACAAACTCTTGATAATTAAGTATTTCAATAAATGCTATTTTTTGATATTCTGATGCTAACATAGACCTTTTTTCTGGTACTTTGTTGATCTTTTCAATATCTTCTGCTTTTAAATGACTTTCTAATCCAAACTTAAGAAGATTATACTTACCTACTAATTCGATTAACTGCCTTACTTCATCCCCCTCTAGCAGACCTTTTAGCCCTCTCTCTATTAATGTCATATTTTCTCTAAGTTCAAGTGGATCTTCAAGTTTAGGAGGTTTTAAATTTAAATATTTTCCAGTCTCAGCTAAAAACTCGTCCATTACTTCTTTATTGAAAACTTCTTTATCTGTATCTTCTAAGCCAGAAACTCTTAATCTCTTCTCTAAAGAATCTTTTACGTTTGAATCATTAAAGTTAATCCCATTTTGAGTTATATCAACATTTAATTCATCAGAGAAGAGATGAAGCCCAAGGCTTTTATACATTTGCTCTCGATTTGATTCATCTAGTTTACCTGCTTCTTTTAAGTCGCTATAAGTTTTAGCGAAATTACAACCACTTTCCTCAATTAGAAGATATGCTGCAAATTCTTCTTTTTCTTCTTCATCAAAATTAATATTCTGAGCTTGATTTATTAATTCTAGTGATCTGGAATCCAGTATTTTAAAGGATTTCATGTCTATTAAGGTCTCAGCAAAAAGCAGCTCTTCATTATCTATTAATTCTGTGAAGATATTAAGTTCTTCAGGACTTAATTTTTGATATTCAGCTTTATCTATTAGGTTAAATAGTTCCTGATCTTGAGTGCTTAGTAATTCTAAGCCACCTTCATCTGATTCTATTTCAATATTATTGAAGCTTTCTAATCTTAGTTCAGTAAATGTCTTATTGACTTCTTGATCGAAGCTAGTGTCTAACTTTATATGCTCTAAGATTATAAGATAAAGGCTTTCTTCTAGATCAGTGCCTATTTTTTCATTGACTGTTTCTAGCTCATTTATCAGTAATTCATTTAATCGAGGCGGAATCTTCTGTCCTGATTCATCATAGCTTTTATATAGATCAACAAAAGCCTTTTCGATGACGGGGTTCTGTAGATTAGCTTTGCTGATTAAAGCTAAATCAAAACTATCTAGGCTGTCGAGCGTGGCTCGATCTGTCTCATTAAATTTTGATAGATTTAAACTACCTTCTTTCTTTAATTTGAGAAGTTCCTCTGCAAGCTCAAGGCTTTCATCTAGAGCTTTGTTGAATTTTTTTTGTTCAGGAAGATTTAGGTTTAATCGCGCTGATTCACGGATTAAATCTTGTTTTTGTATGTCTTTAATGACGCTATCTTCACTGTAATTTTGGTTAATTTGCAAGTCTAACTTGAAATCATCCTCACTAGGCAAAGCTGCTGAAGTTTCACCACGAAGATCATTTAGAAAATCATCTAAATTTTCTTCCGAATTATTCATTTTTTTTACCTTTAGAAGATCTGACACAAAGCTAGACTTATCGTCTATCTTGTTTACACCCATTTATGATCCTCACACACACGTAAGTATTAAATCAAAAATAAGTTAAGAGGTAGTTAAGGTTTCGAGTACTAATTCAGACATTTCCTTAAGGTTCATGCGCTTATTCATGGCTTCTTTCTGAAGTCTGCGGTATGCAACTCCTTCAGGAATTCCGAACCTTTCCATGAGTAGACCTTTAGCTTTTTCGACTAACTTTCTAGTTTCAATTTTATCTCTTAATTTACCTACTTCAGACTCTAGTTTTTGAACTTCAAGTGACCTAGCTAAAGCTATTTCAATAGCTGGAACTAGATCAGCTTTCCTTAAAGGTTTAGTAAGGTAAGCAAAAACTCCAGCGTTGCTAGCTTGCTCTATTAAATCTGTTTGACTATAGGCTGTAAGCATCACGATAGGTATTCTTTTAGATGCTTTTTCTTGTATGGCTTGTGCAGCACTGATTCCATCAAGGTTGGGCATACGAATGTCCATGAAGATAATGTCAGGTTCTTGACCTTGAACAAAATTTATAGCTTCTTCACCATCTTTAGCTTCACCAATTACGTTATACACGAGTGATTCTAAAAGCATTTCTTTAAGATCCATACGGATTAATGGTTCATCATCTACTATTAATACGTTTATTAGAGTTTCATCCATTTTGTTCATCCGCCTGTATAGTACTTAATTTCTTTACTGGGATTAAAATCTCTATTTTAGCCCCTTGGTGTTCTTGGTCTATATTAATTTTAGCATCTAGACATTCTTGTGCTAGGTTTTTTACAATTTCCCAGCCTAAACCAGTATTGCTTCGGAAGTCAAACTCTGCTGGAAAACCAGTTCCATCATCCGCAATGCTTAAGTTTAACGTATCAGGGTCGTACTCAAGATAGTTTAAAGCGATATCTAGTTGGCTTAAGTCTTCACCTGCATGTTCTAGAGAATTAGACATTAGTTCATTTAGGATTAGAGCAAGATTAGTAGCTTCTTCACTTTGGATCAGGATCTTTTTAGGGCAATAAAAGTTAACTGATAAATTTTCTTTGCCGAATGAAGCAAGTAAGTTTTTAATGATTTGTTGAGCGAGATAACCAAAATCAACATTTTCAATATCATCGCTGTGAGACAATGATTCATGGACTATACTGATGCTGCTAGTTCTATTAATTGCTTCACTAAAGCATTCTGCTAATTCTGGATTCCTTCTTTGTTGCATTCGAAGTAGCGAAGCTACGGTTTGTAAATTATTTTTCACTCTATGGTGAATTTCTTTAAGTAGAGTTTCTTTGATTTTTACTTCTGAGATATCCTTTAGGATGACAGCAGAATATCCGTCTATAAGTGAAACATAACGTAGTCTTAAAGACTTTCTTCTTAGGGTGATTTCTTGGATTTCTTCTATTGAAAACGATTTTGATTTTCCTCGATATTTTTTAGGGTAATTTCTTATTAATTCATCAAATGATCTATTTATTAATTGGTTAGTATGTTCAGCAATTTCAGCAAGAAGATTAACTGAAATAGGATTAGGAAAGAAAACTTCTCTTCCTTCTTTAAGTAGAATTACTCCTTCTCCTAAGCTGATTGAGGGTAGGTTGCTGCCATTATTGATTTTACTTTTCAAAGTTCTGATTAATAGGTCGGCGACAAAGTCCCAGTGTCGCCCCAGTGAGAATCTAGTTAGATATATATCTCTTTGTATGGCTATGACAGCAATAGCTTCATCTTTATCTCCACCGAAATCTGAATCTAAAATAGGATAAGCAAATTCTTGGATTTTTCGGTTTTCTATTACCAAGCCATACTGACCTACTAATGGGCGTGCAAGCTGAAATGCTTTTTGGATGAAAATATCTTTATGGATTTGAAATTTTCTACCTTTATCTATGGTTTTTTCGGCAGAAGCTAAGTAAAAAGAATCTTGTTGTGAGTGATAGAAATTATGAACGAATATTTCTTCCTTCCCGTTATTGTTAGTGGTTTTCACGAAGAGTTTTATATCAGCGAGTAAAATCTCTGATATAAATGGTAAGTTTGTGTCAAGGAATTTAATTAATTCAGACAAGGCTTTCGACTCCTAGGACTTCTTTAACTGCAGACATGGAATGTAGATAAGTCGTGTCATAGAGTGGAATAGAAGCATCACCATCTTTAATCAAAAGTGGTATCTCTGTACACGCTAAAGCTACTGCTTCAGCACCTGAGTTTTTTAACTCCTCAATAATTCTTAGGTATTCTTTTTTCGCTGATTCAGAAATAATACCGCAGCATAATTCTTCATATATAACTCTACTAACTTCATCTCTATCTTTCTTCTCAGGAACCAACATTTCAATTCCATGCTTATCTTCAAGACGTTTGCGGTAAAAATCATGTTCCATAGTGAAGATTGCACCTAGAAGACCGATCTTTTTAAAGCCATCAGCTTTTACCTTTTCTGCAAGTGCATCAGCAATGTGAATTAAAGGTATATTTACCTTAACTTCAATAGCTGGGGCAGTCTTATGCATTAAGTTAGTACAAATAAAAATAGATTTAGCACCACAGCTTTCAAGTTCAGCAGCAGCATTTGCCATTATTTCGTTTAGATCTTCCCATTTATCTGCATGCTGTAAGTCAGCGATTTCTTGGAAGTTCATGCTGTTTAAGATGATTTTTGCTGAGCTAAGTGGGCTGGTTCTTTTTCTTACCTCCTCATTTATGATTCGATAATATTCGACAGTTGATTCACAACTCATACCACCGAGTAAACCTATTTTATTCATAAGCATAATTATAGTATTTTATATGAGGGTTTTATTAATTCATATAAGGCAGTATTCTAAAAATTATTAGAATATATATAAAAATGATCTAATCAATAGATGGTTTTATGCTGGGACTGCTAATAAATCAGGATTTGGGCTAAGCTCTGGCTTCTTTTTTCTTTCCAGATTTACAATATTATTCTTTTCAGGTTGAGGAGAATCTTCTTCAGTGGCACCTTTAATTAATGACATTTCAGCGAGGGGGAAGAAGAGGTAACTCATCTGGTGCATGATATGACCTACTTTTTCATTTACAAGTAAGCCTAAGTAATCAGCAGCTGTTCCGATATTATAAAGAATACCAGCCTTACGGTTATGATGGTTGTTTTTATCCATTAATAAACCATAGTCTCCAATAAAGCCACCACCATGCCTTGGCAGTGAACCTAGTGCTACTAATGGTTTCCTTAGAGCTCCAAATATAGGGAAGTCAAAGATATTACTTAGTAAGGCTCCAAAAATCATAAATATTGAAGCAGGGATTACTGGTTTTGTGGCTTCAGGTGATTTAGGGTCTAAATATTTTAAGAATTTTACTGGTTCACTGCTAAATTCTTGCCATACATCTTTGATGACTTTCTTACTGAGTTGCCAGCTTTCTTGAAAACTTTCATATTTTTTCTTTCCTGTTATCGGGTTAATAGCTGCTGGGAGCTGGTCTAGTCCTGATGGAATACCAGCAAGCCTAAAGAGCCGATTGTAGCCAGAAGGCAACTTTAATGTTTGAGCAAGCCCGGTTAATAACAGTAAAATATTTTTAGTTTTAAAAGCTTTTTTTATGAAGCCAGCCCCTAATGTGATTGCTTGAAGTTTATTTACAGTCAGACCTACTTTTTCAGTTTTTTCTGCAAGATTGTCTAAGCCGCTATTCTTTAAAGCTAAGCTAGATAAACCTATTGAGATTGAATTAACTCCAAAATTACTATAGGTAATGAATCTAAGTAGTTTATCTATAATCTCCTCTTTATTTTCTTGTCCAATATTGGCCTTATCTGAAGTTTTTGAGGAGGGTTTTTGATTATCTACTATCCCCTGTTCTGCAACGCTAGCTATTTCTTCAGAGCCTATTGCATCTTTATGTAGTATATCCTCTAAACTTTGTTTTTTAGCTTCTATTTCAGCTGGATCTATATCTTGACCTTGTAAGATTTCAAGATTTTTTGTTTTATTTTTCGTCAAATCATACCCTTTTGAGACATTTTGGCTCAAAAGGGTATGATTTGGACTAGTAGTATCCACTGAATTCACTAAGTAATTAGTTATACGTATTAACTCTTCTAGCTAGTATATTAGCATATCGTCAAGTTTTGCTTAATACTTTATTTATGGCTTTTAAATATTTCTTTTGCTCGATTTTAAAGCGGTTCTTACGTTTTTTAAACCATTTATCGAAATCACTATGTTTAAAAGCTTCTTTAATTAAATTCATAGAATGATTCTCTATGTCAAAGCCATATTCAGTAGCGAAACGAAATGCTCTATAGATCCTAGTAGGGTCATGGATAAAACTTAAGTCATGGAATACCCTGATTAAGCCGTCTTTCATGTCTTCTAAACCATTTACTAAATCTTTTATTTGACCGTAATTACTAGGGTTTAATGAAATTAATAATGCATTTATGCTGAAGTCGCGGCGCGGTAAATCCGCGCAAACACTATCTATGATGCTGACTGTAGGAAAAGCTGCTGGTCTTAAGTAAGTTTCTATTCTGGTACTTGCAAACTCAATTTCATATTCTTCTAGACCTTCTAAAGTTACTTTAATAGTTTTGAACTGATCGAAGCTATTTTTGATAATTAGCTTTGCATTAAAATTTTTATGAAATTCATCTTGAATTTCTTTTATGAACTTTATCGCGTCACAGTTAATGAGTAAATCTAGATCAAAATTGATTGATGAAGTTTCATGATTCATTGATGATATTTCTTCAGCATGCGGATTGAAAATACTTTCGAGTAAATTCTTTTGCTTAAAGTTCTTAGAAAGAATATCTTCGCCTTGAAGCATTTCCAAATGAACTATTTCTCTTACCATACCACCAACGATAAAAAGCTCCAGCTTTCTTTTATCTGCAAGTTTTCCTAGCAGTTTAAGAGAATCTTGGAGCTTTGAAAGTTGAGTTAACAAGCTTCTTTAGTTACTTTTTAAGGCTTTTTTTATATCTTTCTACTTCCCATTGACGAATCGCCAGGTCAAGTTTTTCATATGAATTGATTTCATCTTGAAGACCAGCTTGAACTATAGTTACTAACATGTCTTGGAAAAGGAAGTAAGCTAAGTTCTTCTCATCTTGCTTAGGGATTATAGTTGTAATGATCGGTGCCCCTTTTTCGATTAAATAGTTTCTAAGTGGTTGGATATGATTTCTGATTAGAGATTTATGATTTGAATCACCTTCTAAGTCTTTCATATTCTCTAAGTCAATAGCTTCATTATTAGCTTCATATACAGGGTTCTCAAAATAAATCTGCTCTAAAATGACTTTGTTATTATCTTTTAAAAGTAATTCTAAGTCAGAGTGATGATTCACAGTTCCGATTCCAGGAATGTGGATGGTAGAATCGATGCCATTTTTATTAAGAGATTCACCTTTAAGCTGGGCTCTGAATTTATTTACTGCTTCAAGTGAATCAGAGTAAACCATACTATAACGATCAACAATTCCAGACTGGTTTAGAGATAAATCTATTAAAGCAAGTTTTGAAATAGTGTTTTCTTTAACAGACTTTTCGTTGACGAAATCATTTAAACACTCTTCAGCACCAGCAAGCATAGCTTTACTATCGAAGCCTAAAAGTTCAGTTGAGAACATACCTACAGGTGAGAACATAGAGAATCTTCCACCTACTTCTGGGTGATTTTCTAAGAAAGGAACTTCTACTGAGTATTTTTCTTTAATTTCAGCTGCAAGCTCTCTTAAGAAATTCTTTTTACCTTCTCTAGCAGGTTCTGTGATGAATACTAAAGAAGCGAAAAGATCTTTAAGTTTTTCTGGGCTATTTTTCTTCTGGTAAGAAATGATGCTGTAAAGATTTCTTCTAACTTCATCGGTTCCACCAGATTTAGAAATGATTACGAAAAGTGTTTCACTTAAATCTGCACCAATTTGCTCTAATCTTGCTTGCATTGAGCTAGAGTCTAAGTTGTTTTGAATCACCAATTCTAAAGCTTTATCTTTAGGTTTAGAAAATTCAGCAAGAGCGTTATTAAGAACTAAACTATTAATTCCTGAGCCACCCATGCCGACTATGACTGCTTTTTTATAGCCTTTAGCTTTAACCTCAGTAGCAAGTTTAATACTACTTTCATTAATTTCCTTTAAGTATGGAAACTTTAACCACTGGAAATATTCCAGTTTATCTGCTTCCTCTGAACTGTTAATATGCTTTACAAGTTTCTCTTGTAAGTCTTTGAATTTTTCCTCGTACTTTCCACAATATTCTTCTAGTCTTTTTAGATTAGATTCGTTAATTCCTTCGACAAAGTTCGAAACTTTGGTACTTTTGAGGGACTCTAGATTAATATCCATAATTTGCATAGCTGATTATTATTGTAGATAATTTTGCTTAAATACAACAAATTATTTAGCTAATATTTATCCTATGCGGGATTATATATTTTAGACAACCACCCCCCTTGGTTAGGCAGCAATTCGGATTAACGGGTTGCTGTCATTTTTTTTAAATGAGTGAATTGGGTCAAAATAACTTCCCTGGTGATTAGCTCAGAGCTTGAGCCTGTACCGTAGAAGTTTTTATCAATATTAGTTATTTTTATCTCTTCTTTAGAAATTTTCTTATACGTTTTAAGAATACTTTTAAGTATAGATTCACAATCATTTTCTAATTTCTCAGCATAGCCATTTTCATAAACTTCTTCTCTTTCTAATTCTTCTCTGAGAATTAAAGCAAATTTATTTAAATATGGTGCTTCTTCTTGAACCCCACCACTGTCAGTGATTATAAAAAGAGTGTTCTCAAGTAACTTTATGAACTCAGGATATGAGCAAGCATTTATAGTTTTTAAACCTGCTATATTTTCGTTTTTTAATTTAGATTCTAAATCATGAAAATTCTTTTGAGCAGAAGGGTTACTATGAAGTGAAACTAAGAAATTAATCTCGATTTCTTCATTCTTAAGAATCTTATAAATAGCTTCACAAAGATTCTTTTGCATATCATTTTCTAGGTTTTCTTTTCTATGACTGGTTATGAGAATATAATTTTTTGAATGTAAATCTGTACTTTCAATTCGTTTTTTAGCAAGCAAAAGTGCGTCTATACCAGTGTTACCGGTGAGATAAATATTTGCTTCATTAGCTTTACTGGTACAAATATTTTTTTCTTTACATAAGTTTTCAAAACTTTTTTTACTTGGACAAAAATGATAATCAGCAAGCTCGCTTATTGTTCTTCTATTAAATTCTTCTGGAAATGGACTTAGTATATTTTTAGTTCTTAGTCCTGCTTCAACATGAGCGATTTTAATATTTAGTTTTGCTTTTAGGAAGAAAGCTGCTTTAGCAGCTTCAGCTGCACTTAAAGTATCTCCTTGTACTATTACTAAATCTGGCTTTTCTTGTTCAAAAATCTTGGTACCTTCTAAGATAAGCTCTGAGCTTAATTTAGCTAAGCTAAGGTTTTTATTTTCTAAATTAAACTCGAAGTCTGGATAAATTTCCCAAAATTCTTTTAAATCTTCTAAAAGTTCTTTATGTTGATTAGTTTGAATCCAGAAAGGCTTTAATTTAAGCTCTTTCATTTTTAAATATAATGGAGCAAGCTTAATAAATTCTGGTCTAGTGCCAACTATTAGAAAGATTTTCTGTAGATTAGTGGGCATGGAATTAGTCTAGCAAGTTTTAATTAAAGCAAAATAATAAAGCAGAGAATAAATAAATTATAATTTATATATGCCTTAATGGTTTTTAATCTTGAATCTAAAGAAGAGATTGATAAATATTTAGCTGAGGAAGTTTATCTAAAGAAAGAATGATGTTTGGGATCAGATTCAGATATTTTCTGGGAGAGTGGCTCCTGGGTTTTAAATTATTTTTTAAGTTAGTATTTAATATAAAATAAAGATTAGTGGTCCAAATCTCCCTAAAAAACCTTTCCAAATCCTATGGTGACAATAAAGTTATCGAAGATATTAATCTAGAAACTAAAGAAAAAGAATTTATTGTTTTAGTAGGTCCTAGTGGCAGTGGTAAAAGTACCATTATTAGAATCATTGCTGGTTTGGAAAAAGATTTTTCAGGTGATTTATATTTTGCTGATGAATTAGTTAATAGTTTAGAACCTAAGGATCGTAATCTCAGTATGGTGTTTCAGAACTATGCTCTTTACCCTCATAAAACTGTTTTTGATAATATTGCTTTTCCACTTGTTATAAGAGGGGAGAAGAAAAATGATATTTCCAAAAAAGTATATGGCGCAGCTCTTAAAGTAGGTTTAGAAGACTATCTAAAAAGAAAACCAGCCGAGCTCTCTGGTGGACAGAAACAGAGAGTAGCAGTAGCTAGAGCCATAGTAAAAGAACCTGAGGTTTTTCTAATGGATGAACCTTTAAGTAACCTTGATGCGAAGCTTAGAGCATCTACTAGGCAAGAAATTCGTAAGCTTTACTCTGAATTAAGGAGTACTTTCATTTATGTAACCCATGATCAAGTGGAGGCAATGAGCCTAGGTGATAGAATTGCTATTTTAAACGATGGTAAAATCCAACAGTTTGATACTCCCACTAATGTTTATCATGATCCAGCTAATAGCTTTGTCGCTAGTTTTATAGGTTCACCGCCTTGTAATATTTTGCATTTAACTACTGAGAAAATTCTTGAGTTAAATATCTTTGAATCTATGGCTACAGCTCAGAGTCTTTTAAAAGCCACTGATGGTGGTTTAGAAATCGGTATTCGTCCTGAATTTTTAAAATTGCGTACTAAACTTTTGATGGGAATACTAGAGGATGCTGGTTATCAAGAATCTGATACTAGGCTATGTGCTATTGAAATTATAGTCACAAATATCGAAAATCTAGGTGAAGTAGTTTTAATATATGGAAGGCTTAGCCTAGAATTTGCTGAAGATCCTGATAGTTTAGATGAAATTATCGCTAAGGTTAATTTGAGTGATTTTGCTGAGCTCGATCCTCAGATTGGTTATAAATTAGAACTTTTATTCGATAGATCTTATATTTATTTATTCGATAAGCACTCAAAAGAGCGAATCAGGTAAAATAGATATATCTATGGCAAGTTCTGACATTTCTGCTAAAAAAATTGATTTAAACCTTAACTTAGCTGAGCATTATGGCTTAGGAAGAGAAGCGTTCGAAAGAGATCTTTTACCTTTTGCGAGTTCCGCAAATATCGCTACTGGCGCGCACACTGGTGATGTCTTCCAGTCTAATCTCGCTTTAAAAGCTTGCTTAGATTACCCGAATTTATCTATCGGAGCTTTAATTAGTTATCCCGATATCGTCGGCTTTGGTCTTAGAAAAGTTCAGTTAACTAGAGATGAGCTTAGAGCTACTATACTTGCACAGTTAGGTGCACTTGCTGCATTAGCGAAACAGTATAACTATGAACTTACTCATGTTAGAGTTCATGGTTATCTTTATTACCAGATGCTGACTAACTACTCTGTAGCAGAGACTGTTTGTAAAACTATCCAAGATTTCAGTCAATGGTTAGTTTTAGTTTCACCATATTCTAAAATTATTAGAGAAGTTATTTCATGGGTTAACTTAAGAGTTAGCTATGAAGCTAGAATCGATCTTAGATATGACGCTGAAGGTCACCCCGTGGCATATGATTTCGAAAAAGATGCTAATACTGATATGAATCTTATTGCAGATAGAGCTAAAAAATTAATCTATGAATCAAAAGTAGTATCTGAGGAAGGTGAAGAAAATAGAGTCCTTTATGAAACTATTCACTTACCATCTACGCCTAAGAATTCACTTGAAATTGCTAAGCTTCTTCATGGTTTAGTTCCTAATCTTTCTTCACTTAAAGAGTTTGATTATAGTGTTTACTTACCTGAGTTATTGTAATAGTTTTTTGTAATCATTGATCATTTTTAATATTTGATCATCAGCCTCTATTTTGAGATGTTGATAGGCAAAATTGACCGTTTTTTCAAGGTAGTTTTTAAAATCACTTATTGCTGTTTCTTGATTTGGAGAGTCTAATTCAAATTCATTTTTTAGAGATTTTAGCCCATGGCCTATGGTAGTAATGAAGTCGACCTTGTGTTCATTTAGATCTTGTTTGTATTCTTCAATATCTGTCCCATAGCTAAATGCATCTGGTTTATTTTGTTGATAAATCTGAAGAAGTCTGTCTAAGGCATCCAATTTAGTTTCTGGATTTACAAATCTTAATGAACCACCTTCCTGTAGACCTTCTTGTAGCATAAATTTTCCAAATTCTAATTCGCCTAGATCATCCATTTTTTCTATACCTGCAAGAACTTTTAACTGTTCAGGTTTTAAAAGTTGAGCTGCAAAATAGTTCTCATTTTGCCTAGCAATTTTTGAAGCATTTTCGCCATCTTTAGTTTCAAAGTCATATAATCCAACATTAAATAGTTGAAGTGCTATATCTAATATATTTGCTTTTAATTGATTTTCAACTGCATCAGGATCAGAATTAGATAGAGCCATAAGCCGAGCATTTAGGAAATTATCTTTTGTTTTTTCAGTTAGTTTAAAACTATCATCAACTTTGCCAGGTTCAATATCTATATTTGTGTAGTTTTTATCAGGACTATTGAGCTCTTCTATGGCTGCTTTGGCGAGCAAGTGAAGCGGGGATTTTAACTTTTGTTCACCGATAATAAAAGTTGCATTTTTGATCTTAGGTAGCTGCTCTTCAGTAAATGAAGAAATAGCTTTTCTAACAAGCTCAGGATCAAAGCTATGAATTGCAGTTCCTAAATTGCCAACTTTAGTTTTCAATTCTTGGGTAATGGTAGGAGGGGGTTTTTTTGTGTTTCTTGTGTTTGATGGATATAACCTAAATTGATTTGAGACAAAAGGGCTGATGGTAATTCTGAATTATTATTTATAGACACGAAAAAATATATTAACAAATATAAATATCTTGTAGATTAAATTTAATTTAGAACTAGTTTTCTTTCTTCAGATTCTTCACCATTCTCTTTAATATCAGCTTCATAGATAGCAAGCTCCAGCATTTCATCAGCATTTTCTATGCTTGGTTCTGCTATTTCTAAGTTATAAGCACTTTTTAATTGATCAATAATTTGTTTTTTACTTGAGAAAGTATCATCATATTTTTCATCAATGATGTTAGTCAAAACTTCGTCTAGAACTGTTTCTTCAATCTCTTCTTTAGTATCCTCAAGCTCAATAATTTTATCAGTAGATTTATCTACTACATCTGGAGCGTGTAAATCTGAGTCAAATATATCTTTTGCAGCTTTTTCTTCTTTTGTAAGTACGCTAGCTTTCATTACTAAGCCATCGAATACAGAGTTAGCGTTGCTCACTTCAAGTCCAGGAACTCCAATTCCGAGTTTTCCTGCTAAGCTATGTGCTTTTTTCTTTAATTCGTTAAATTCTAGATTATCTTCGTCACTTACTAGCGCTGGATTTTCTTCAATCCTATTAATTTGTTCATTAATCCTAGCAGTGCCTGCTTGAGTAACTGCATTATCAGCAATATAGCCTGATCTTAGTTCTAAGTTGTTCATGAAAATCTGTGAAGTAAATTAATAAATTAAGTGAAAAATATTAAAAAGGACTGAAATTAAACTTGTATCTATATTTAATATATCTTCTTAAAGTTAAGAAGCTGTTATAGGACTCATTTTCACAATATTAATTGATATTTACATAATCTAAACTTTCCCAATACACTGCATAAGAATTAGACATTTACCAGCACCTGATATACGAATACGTTTGCGAAGTATTTCTGAAGCAGGAGTGCTTTTTATTTTTGTAAATAGCTTCAAATAAAGTTTATAAGCTAGATAAACTCCGAAGCGCGAACCTTTAGGTAGATTCAGAATACCGGTTAAAGCATATGAAAAATCTTTTTCGATATCTTTTTCGATTTCTTTTTTCTTCTCTTTACTAAAAATTTCTTTTCCTTTGGTTTCTAACTCTTCTTTATTTAAGTTATGAAAACTAATTCCAGGGAAATAAGTTCTGCCCATACCTTCAAAGTCAGCCTTTAGGTCTCTCAGAAAGTTAACCTTTTGGAAGGCCGAGCCTAAGCTGCGAGCAGGTTCTTTAAGGCTCTGATACATGTTTTCATTTCCTTCAGTAAAAACTCTTAGACACATTAAGCCCACAACTTCAGCAGAGCCGTAGATGTATTCCCTATAATCAGCTTCATCGTAATCTTTCTTCTCTAAATCCATTTCCATACTTTTTAGAAAAGCATTTATTAAGTCATCTTCTATTTGATATCTATTTACTGCCCACTGAAAGCTGTTCAGGATCGGGTTTAAACTGATTTTATCTTTGATAGCCTGATGAGTTGCAGTTTTAAATTCTTTTAGAAGTCTTTTCTTATCATGTTCATGGAAGGTGTCTACTATTTCATCAGCGAAGCGCACGAAGCCATATATGGCATAGATCGCTTGATGAAATTTTTTATCTAAGACCTGTATGCCTAGTGAAAAAGAGCTACTGTAAGCATTTGTTGTAAGTTTACTGCAGTTAAGGCAAGTCTCATGAAAGAGTTGTAAATTAGTGGACATAGTGTTTTTCCTTTGCTGCTTCTGTTGCCACAATTTTACCAGAGATTATCGATGGTGGAATCCCTGGTCCAGGAACTGTAAGTTGTCCAGTGAAGTATAAGTTTTTTAGTCTTTTACTTTTGATGCTTGGTTTAAGAATCGCAGTTTGCTCCAAGGTATTCGCTAAACCGTAGGCATTACCTTTAAAAGCGTTATAGTCCTCTATAAAATTAGAGTGAGCATAAGTTTTTTTATAGATAATATTATCTTTAATTTTTTCGCCTGTTAGCTTTTCCATCCTTTCTAGAACTAAGTTAAAGTATCTTTCACGGATAGCATCATTATCATTTGCAAGTCCAGTTGCTACTGGTATAAGAATGAAAAGATTTTCATGTCCTTCTGGAGCAACTGATTTGTCAGTTTTTGATGGATTACAAACATAAAATAGTGGTCTACTTGGCCATTGCGGATTTGTATAAATTTCTTCAGCGTGCTCATCTAGTGATTCATCAAAGAATAGATTGTGGTGTAAAAGCCCACTTATTTTTTTATTTAGCCCTATATAGTAAAGTAAGCATGATGGTGCCATGGTTCTGGAGTCCCAGTATTCTTCATCATAGTTTTTACTTCCTTCTGTAAGTAACTCTCTATCTACATGGGCGTAGTCTGCTCCAGCTATGATTATGTCAGCATAATGCTCCTGATCGTTTACAGTAATACTGTGAGCAAAATCTCCAGCACTATTAATTTTTGTTACTGCGGCTGACGCATGTAGTTCAACTCCGAATTCTTCACAAATGCTAATGAAGGCTTTAATGATTTCGTGCATTCCACCTTCTGGATACCAAGTCCCTAGAGTCATATCGGCGTGATTCATCATGCTGTAAAGTGCAGGAGTATTTTCGGCAGTTGCTCCTAAAAAGAGAATAGGGAACTCGATGATACTTTTCAAATATGGGTGTTTGAAGTATTTATCAGTATAGGATCTAAATGAATTAAATAAATCCATTTTAAATAGTCCGCTGATAACTTCCCAGTCTATAAATTCAAGTGGACTTAAACTAGGCTTCGGCACCATACGGTTCATGCCGATTTGATAACGGTATTCAGCTGCTGCCAAAAACTCTTTTAGTTTTTCACCAGCACCTTCTTCATAGGATTCGAAAAGAGCGTATATGTCTTCTAATTTACTGGGAAGGTCTATCTGATCCTTTTTATTAAAAAGTACTCGATATGAAGGCTCCAGCCTCCTTAAATCATAAAAATCACTGGTGGTTTTACCGAAGTCATTGTAGAAATTCTCAAATACTTCAGGCATCCAGTACCAGCTAGGTCCCATATCAAACTTAAATCCGTTTTCTTCAAAAACTCTAGCTCTGCCACCGAACTGGGCATTTTTTTCAAATAATTTTACTTTAAAGCCTTGCTTTGCTAAGTAAGCTGCCGAGCTTAAACTAGAAAAACCTGAACCAATAACAATAGCTGATTTTGACATTACAGCTATAATCATAACTAATGAGGTTATTCTTTTTAGCTCTTTTTTTATTCTTAGCTACCTATATTTCCTCTTTTCAGGAAGGATTAAGTGCCGCTGACTCTATACTTATCGCAGAAGAGGACGGTGAGCTTGAAATTGATCCAGAGTCTCAGCCTATTTATTATGAATTAGTTCAGGAGCGCTTTAAACCAGAAGAGGATGAATATTATCTGGATGGGGTTTTTTCTTCACGTGGTGAAGCTTTTGTGAGGATATCTAGGGCTAAAGGCCCGCGTGCAAGTGAGCTTCATCAGTATGGAGCTACATACAAAGCAGGGGATTATATTTCTGAAGGTTTATTAATCGATTCGATTAATGTTAGAAAAAGATCTGTATTAATTTTTGATGAGTTTGAAAAACGTTTTTATCAATTAAAAATGAGTTATGGTAATGCTGTTTCAAGATTAACTCCGATGATGGATTCTAATCAGGATATTTCTGAAGAAAATTAAATATTAAAGCCATTGTTCTTATCTACTTTGCTAAAAAATGATTTAATTTTATACTTTCCTAGTATGCTTCGGCTAGGTGATGAAATTGTGAGATAGTAATTTCCAGGGCTTAATCGATTGCGAAATCTAAAATTAAAGCCTATAAGATCTCTTTCAATAAGATCAAAATCTTCATTGTAGAGAGAGGCACTTAATCTTAGACCATTCTTTATTCTTTTTCTAGAGCGACCTGTTGTCAGAATTAGAACACCCTCTTGTGGAATTTCAATCTTAAAGATATCTAAATCCCCTACATAATTAATTTCTGAGGTGAATTTTTCTTTAGAAAACTTCCCACTACCTGCTCCCATTACGATAGTTTGACCATTGAAGTTTTCGAGTGATTCTCTATCAGAATCAGCAATTAAACTATTGTGACTGAGCTCTAGCTCATAATCTAAATCCCTTAAAGCTTCTCCTTGAACAACTATTGTGTAATTGAAAGCAGCTAATTTTTTATCAAAGCTGATATTAGATTTACTGTTTCTAGTATCAATAAGATTAAAATTTTCATCATAGAGGCTTAGTTTGAAGTCTTCACTGTTACTAGCTTTAAGGGTTATAGTTATATCACCTGTATTTTGAAGATTTAGCTTAAAAAAGTCTGTGTCTCCTTCGTAGTTAATTTTACCTACAAAGCTTTGACTAGGTTTACTGGAGTTTAAATTGATTACAAATGAAGCATCTAATTTATTATCAAAATCATCAGTCAAAGTATTCGATTCAATCAAATTTAACTCTAAGTCATAAAAACCTGCTACCTTAGTAGGATTACTCAAACGTAATGAATATTCACCTGCGCTCGGAATTTCATAAACGACTCTGCCATTTTCATTTTCACCATTATCTAAATCAAAGCTTAGTAATTGATTATTTGCATCCAAAAGTTCTACTGTTGAGTTTACTTGTCCAGAAGTTTTTACATCTAAGTAAGCTTTTCTAGGAAAGGAGAGTTTGTAATAATCGATATCATCGATATTAAACCTTTCTGAGAACACGAAGTTGTTAGCAACATTAAAGTCGAAACTAATAGGTAAATTCGGGCGAAATTTTCCAGGTTTATCAAAACCAGACGCAAAGACTTTCTAATAAAACAAGAAGCTAAAATTAAGCAAGCTAAAAAAAGAGTAATAAATTTTACTCGCATATTCTCATACTAGATTATTTAGGTTAAAAATAGTTTAAGGTAGTAGTGATGAAGCCAAGTTTGAACTTGCTCCCTGAACGCCTGAGCCTACTATATTACCTAGTAGTGTGCCGTTGTAATTTGCCGCAGTGGTAATCGGTAAAGGAGATGGGTGATAGAAAAATCCTGCATCTTGAACTACTGAGTTTTTCCCACCATTAGTGGTGTTTAAAGTGGTGAAGAATTCGTTTAATAACTCTGTTCTTTTGTCAACTACTTTTTGGAGTTCTTTAGGAGCTCTATTGGCTGAACTCTGCAATTTAGCCCCCATTCGAATAGCATTGTTTTTAAAAATATCAAGGTCAGCTAAATCACTAGTATCTGCAGGTGAATTAGCACCCCCTAATGATTCAAAGTCTGTATTAGTTGTTATGGAAATTTGATCAAGTCCTTTGCTTGCACCATCTCCAAGACTTAATGCTGCTGTTGAACTAATATCTATGTTAACACTCGTAAGGTCTATGTCATATCTAGCCGTACCATCTGTATTTGTAATCATTGTTGATGTGTAAGTTCCATCTAAAACTGATTTTCCATCTATTTTAGTGTTGTTGAAGATATCTTGAATTTCTGTTACAAGTTCATTTATTATCGTTTGTTGTTCATCCAGTTCAATAGCTGTGTATGAACCAGCTTCTGCAGCAGTAACAATTTCGTCAATTGCTTCTATATTATCGGTTATAGTTTGGTAGATATCTGATGCAGAGCTTAGACCGTCAGAAATAACTTTATTAGTAGATTCTAGATTCGAATAAAAGTCTATTAGTCCTGATGCCTCTTTATTTCTGATTTGTGATGAGACGGTAGCAGTAGCTCCATCACGAATAATATCTAAACTTTTTGTAATAGTATTACCCGTTATTTTACTGTTAGATCCATAGCCTAAATGTAAAGCAGAAGTTATGCCGGGTGCATAACCCACAGGTGTTCTTACTGTATGTTGAAAACCTAATACTGATGAAAGTAAAGACATTTTATCTCCCCTCTGTGACCTAATCTATTATGCCCAGAATTATGGGGTTGGTAACTTCATAATTCTTGTATTTCTTCTTAACTGATTTGTTTTTCTTCTTTAGTATTTACACATTGTCCCCAGATATTATAACTCTCTAATTTCATTTTAATTTGACATTTCATTTATTATTAGTGTCATTTACTTCTATGTAAGGGAGTGGAACATACAAACGTTTTCCTGTTCTATAAAAAGCATTTATACGTGGATCACCCTTCCTACTACCGATAAATCTAAATGAAGGTAAGTCTGGGTTAGTAAGAATTTTTGCTAATTCAGGTTCAAGCTCTATCGCCTTTTCATATTGCTCTTTAGCTAGCTTTTCATTTTTTTCTTTATGTAAAATTGCACTGATTAGTAACCAGTAAGCATCCTCTCCGGTGTATTTTAAAGCAAAGTCAATCGACTCTTTAGCTTCGATTAAGTTGAAATTAGCTAACTGAGCTGAAGCCAGGAAACCATAAAAATATGGAACATTAGGAGCCAGCTCCACTGCTTTTTTGAAGTTAACTTCACTGTTTACAGTATCATCATTGATTCGATCAGCACCTCGAACCAAATAGTAAAGAGGGTGCTTTGCATCCCAATATATAGCTTGGTTAATTTCTTTATGGTCATAGAAATAGTGACCGATACAGCTAGGAATGAAGCTGTAAAGCATGATACCGAATAAAACTAAAGCTGCTATGAAGGCAAAAGGCTGTGGAAGTTTAGTATAGAAGCTCTTAAAGATGGGGTTGAATTTAGGGAGATCTTCGTTTACATTTGACCTTTCAAAGCATAATGGTAAAAGTATTAGACCAGCGATTATGTATTGATTAAAAGCTTGGAGGGGAGAATCTGCTAAGCAGATTATAAGTAAAGGTATTAGAGCTTGCTTTTCTCTTTTAAAGACTAAGTAAAATAAACTTAAGGCTAGTAGAATTCCGACTAGCCCTAACTCAAAACCCATATGAGCAAAGAGATTATGTCCATGGTTAACTTGTTGATTTGCATGACTTCCTAGAACATTCCCAAGCTCTCTAAATACTGGAAAGTCTAATGTAAAGGTTCCGAAGCCATGTCCAGTAAGTGGTTTTGCTAAAAAGCCTTTAAAGGCTCCCTGCCAAATAAGTACCCTTGGGTACAGTGATGTATTGTAAAAGTGTCTCCAAGACTCAAGAAAGAGAAACGAACTTGCAAAAGCAATCCCTCCTAAGATATATAAAATCTTAGATTTTTTGTAATTAGCGAAATTCGCTAGAGCAGCTAAAACTGTGGTTTTTTTATTTAAGAATATTAATAGAATTGGGGCCAGGAAATTTAAAATAGTGTTACTGAACTTTTCATTTTTAAAATTAATCGCTAACATTACTGGTAACCACAGTAGTAAACTTCCAAGTTCTGAAAAAGTGTATTTAATAAAGTTTGCGATTATTAAAGCGATAAAAACTATTAATAAACGCCTTGCTCTTTGAGTTTTACTAAGATTAATCCAAGTTTTAGAGCTCCCAAAAATAAAACAGGCACCTGCGATAAGTATATATTCGATACTGAGTCTAGCTTCGGTAGCAAAGAAATAAGTTAGTATTAGTAATAACCAAAATATCGGGTACTTAGCTAATTTTCCAGCTTGGCTTAAAGCAAAGAAACAGCTGAGGCTGTGTAATAACCATGAACTCATAGCGATCGGTGAGCCGATCATAAATATTAATACTAAAAGAAATAAAGCAGCCATAAAAAAAGCAGAACCCTGCTAATAATAATTTAGCAGGGTTCTTGTGAGTGTGTGTTGTATGGAGGCATTCGCCTTATTGAGAATTATTGAGAGAAGTTTAGAATAAATCTACCTTTAGCTAAACGTTTTTTAGAACCGCTTAGACCAGATACACTTTTCATAACACCTTTAAGTTTAATTAAGTCAGGGTTTTTCTTAGTTCTGATAGCTCTAACGCCGGCTGTAACAAATCTAAGTGAGCTATTTACATTAGATACACTACCTACACTGTCAACGCTACTTACGCTGCCAATCGAACCAGAGCTAGAATCAGATTCATTTTCAAGTTCGCCGATGAATGAACCTACAATAGAATTTACTGATTTTAAGTTAGCTTTTAATCTTTTCTTTTTGCCAAAATCTTTAGCAAATAAGTCTGAGATTACACTAGATACTGTCGCTGGGAATGAGAATGTATATTTAGCGGATTCATCAGTGTCTTCTTCAACTTCAAATGAAGTAGGAACATCAGCCTCATTAAAAGAACCTTCCACGTTAATATTTTTTATTGGTTTTACAGAACTTTCTCTACCTTGGTAGAAAGTATCTACAGAACTTACAATTTTTTTACTTAATGCATTAAGTGTCACTTTACCTTCCACATCCACAGCTTTTACATGTGATACATTAGCTGCTAGTAGTGAAACAGATAATAATGATAAAACAGATAACCTAGTTAATTTTTTGAGCATATTTTTCTTCCTTAACAGAAACTATGTTCCCTTGAAAAAATGTTTTTATCCATTTTTGAATTTTTATTTCTTAAATAATTTTCATAAATGATTTCTTTGTATGAAAATCCAGATCTAGAGTTGGATTATGATTTAACTGGTACTTTATACGTAGTATCTTCTGTGCTAAGC
>CALBDR010000301.1 GCA_937927525.1 uncultured Candidatus Melainabacteria bacterium | reverse complement strand
TCAGAAATTTCTTTAAAGAATTATAACAACATTAATACTAACAAAAACAAAACATTCTTTGAAGTGATATCATCTCGTAAACTATTTGACCTCTAGGAGAAATCATGTTTAAAAGACTGCTAGCAATAGCAGTGCTTTTGACTATACCGAATATTGCATTTACACAATCTGATCCCATAGTGACTGAAAACTATAACGAAAGCACTGTCGATACAACATCAGAATCTACTACTACTGTAATATCACCTCCTCCATCTGCTATATCTCCATCTATCAATAGTTCTAATTCGGACTTATGTACTGTTGGAATATCCGGAGCTGTACAAACTCAAATTCTTGGAATCTCATCTGGTTCTACGGTGAGAGACATGAATTGTGAGAAACTTAAAAACGCTAAGACTTTATATGACATGGGAATGAAGGTTGCAGCTGTATCAGTAATGTGTCAAGATCCTAGAATCTTTGAGGCTATGATGAATGCTGGAACCCCATGTCCTATAGATGGACTAATTGGTGAACAAGCTAAAGATGCTTGGAACGATCCTTCCAATTCAGATAAAAGACCTACCACTAGAAACAGTGCAGGACTAAGCGTTGATCCAGACACCCGTACCACACTTCTTGGTGGCGGTGTTGTTGTTGCTCTTCTCTTCTTACTCTTACAGTGAGACTACCTACGGAGTAACAAACAACGCTGCTAGTAATGGACTATCATGGTCCATGAATGGAGTACTGCCAGACAGTAGTTCTCCAAACGTTGATCTAGTGGTCAACGGAATATCTTATTACTATGTTATGGAAAAGGAAACAGAGGCTGATGTTTCTGTGTATGTAAGAAACATAGATCCTGTTAACGGTGGTTATGTTTTTGAAGAAGTAGACGATTGGTCTGGATTGCCTAGCAACTCCATACAAAAATATTTTAGATTTACTGGTACAGAAGCATCTAGATGGGGTGATGGCGAGATATCAGTAGACGGAGATGGAGTAATCTCAGATCCATCAGTTGTTTATCTATACAGGATGGATGTTACAGAGCCTAACATTATCTGTTCTAATCCTTTGTTAAATCCACAATGTCCAGGATTTTTAGAAGCATTGTATAAATACCTATCGACACTGGATTACCTTTCAGAAGATGATCCATACTATGATGAGTGGGTGCAAATACAGCTGGAGCGAGCAGCAGAACTACAAGAGTCTGTTATTATCGAAGAGCCAGAAGAAGACGATGATTTAGAAACCTTTTTATTTGCAGATCCTGAAGTCGGTGGACTAATCGATTATGATCAACAAGAAAATATAATGGATCAGCTCTCTGCTGTCGGAGTGATTGAACCATATTTTGAATTTGATATTCCCGGCAACGAGTACAAAGAAACAATACAATTAAAAGATAAAAAGATACCTGAGAATAACAGGGCGTTGAGAAACCTAGCCAATAGCGCTAGATACAATTCCATGGTGCGCTCTCAATATGAAAGAGACAACTAGGAGGAAATATGTTAAAGGTTATCTCGACTATTTTAGGATTAAGTATAGCTTCTATAGCATTAGCTGAAACAACACCTATCACAGGAAGTGTTTCATCAAAGTGTTCTGTATATACTGACACCGCTGGTGTTTACGGAAACCCTTCACCAGACGAATTAAGCACTGATCCAGTTGATGGTGGTGTTTATCCAGTAGTAAGATATGACGTAACGATTGCTGATTACTATACAGCTAAAATTTCTTGGCCGCAAGAGTTTATTACATCACCTACGCTTTCAGATGCTTTGAACTGGGATGGAGAGGTTACTGTATCTTCAACATCTGATGCTGGTATGGCTGGATATGAAGCAGCCAAAGTAGAATATGACAACATTACAGAATATGATCTTTCTGTAGCTGGTTCTACATGGTTCCAGATTGATTCAAGTGTAACATATGGCTTTGAAAAATCCCTTCCAGGTGGCACATACTCAACTAACGTTGTAGCAGAGTGTATAGCTAACTAATGATTAGATTGTTTACAGCAGTAGCAGTTTTTATATTTGCTGCTACTGCTCAAGCTCACGAATGGACACCAACATATCCTAAGTTTGAACCTTCATTCTTAGACGGTATTGTTGTGACTACAATGAGCTTGTTTAACAAAAGAGAAGAAATAGAGTACTACGAGATTACAGTATTCGATGAGGAATGGCAACCTGTTCCTTTTGCCTCTACCTCAAAACTAGTTGAAGTTTCTTATCTGGAAACTAAAAGTATAGACATTTATATAAGAGAAGTAGACTGCGATAGAATTGAATACATTTGTACTGAATCTAAGATTTTTATTGATGATACTTCCCAAACAGGAGTGACGTCAAGGATATGTTCAAAAGTTTAATTGCTGTTTTATTATTATTAATTTGTCCTATAGCATATGCTCAAACAGGATCAAGTTCTCTAAACTTGTCACTGCCGACAGCTCCTGGTAGCTATCAGTCAGACAGATTCAAAGCTGGAGACTTAGATTGCTCTAATGCTATAGGCTCCGCTACTAATTTAGAGTTCGGAGTAACTGGAATCATAGGAAGAGGATACACCGATCCACTTCAAGGTTATGTTGATAATAGAGTCGGAGATGTAGGTGTATTTGCAAGAATAGTTATCCCACTCGGTCAGAAGCCTAAAGCTAGAGTTGATTGTAATAGATTGTATGAGCTTGAGTTAAGAAAGAAACAACTCGAGGTAATGAGGCTGGAGCAGGAAATTCAACAACTGAGGGCTTTACAATTTCAATGAAATATGAAGATACCTTAGAAGATATTTTTTGGAAGGTAGCAGATCCGGATGATCTGTGGGCTGTAGATAAACTTATCCTTTCTAGGAAGTTAGGCTACAATTGTGGGCCTACAGGAGTTGATGTTCCCAAGCCTGGATGGTATGTTTCAAGACCTTGCGTTAATGCGATGGGTCTTGGATTAGGTGCCGAGAAGGTTTGGTTAGACAAAGAAACTATGCATTTGGAGTATGGACACTTTTGGTGCGAGTGGTTCGAAGGTAGACACTTATCAGTAGATTACGAATATGGTAAACAAGTATTGTGCGTAGAAGGGTTTAAACCCGATAACACATTTACCAAATGGAATAGATGGGTCAGAACAGATGACGAAGTCCCATTACCAGAAATATTAAATACATTTGCCGACAAATACAAATACATGAACTGTGAGTTTATAGA
>CALBDR010000300.1 GCA_937927525.1 uncultured Candidatus Melainabacteria bacterium | reverse complement strand
GAAATGGATTCTATGGATGAAGACGTTAACATTGACGAATTACTTTCAGAAGAAGAAGTGAACGAAGAAGACATGGACGAAGGTATTAAAGATACCCTTAAGAAAGTTTACAATGATAAAGAATTACTTTCTAAAATCATTACAGTAGACGGAAAGAAAGTATCTTTAAAAGATCTTCTTCAAATGGCTGGTGGTTCAGTCGCGGGCTCAATGACCGGTGGTGGTAAACCTACTACTAGAACTCCTGGTTCAGGTGACATCAATGAAAAAGAGATGGAGGAAATGAAGAATCAAGTAGAAGAGTTAAAAGTTGAACTTTCCGAAGTTAACTTACTCAACGCTAAACTTCTTTACACCAACAAGCTCTTCCGTTCTAGAAGCTTAACAGAATCACAAAAAGTAAAAGTTTTATCAACATTTGATAAAGCTACTTCGGTAAAAGAAGTTAAATTAGTATTTGAGACTCTCTCAGATTCATTAACTACTTCCCAGGTTGTAAAAGAAAATAAAGGTTCCGCATCTAGACCCACAGGTGGGGCTAGTAAAAATCCTCAACCGATCTTAGAATCAAACGATCAGGTTAGGAGATGGCAAAAATTAGCTGGTATTATTACCGATAAATCCTATAGATAAAAATGGAATTAGTAAACAACTTAATCAACGAATCCGCAGAGTCGTATAGAAATATGCAAAGCGACGCTGCAAGATTAGCTGGTAAGTGGGAAAAGACAGGTTTACTTGAGGGCTTGAACAACGAGCTTGAAAAAAACAACATGTCGATTATCCTCGAAAACCAAGCTAAGCAATTATTGAACGAAAGTTCATTAACAGGAACAGGAGCTTCCTTTAACGTAGGAACTGGTGAGCAGTATGCTGCTGTAGTCTTACCTATGGTAAGAAAGATCTTTGGACAGGTAGCTGCCCAAGAGTTCGTATCTGTTCAACCAATGAATTTACCTTCAGGTCTGGTATTCTTCCTAGATTTCCAATATGGAACTAATAAGGATCCTTTCACAGAAGGTGGTTCACTTTATGGTAACGCAGATAGTCAGTATCCTTTCTCACAAGCAGACTCTAACTTAGATCAGTTTGGTGCAGGTGGATTGTACGGTGCAGGTAAGTTCGCTTACTCAACTAACACAACCTCTTCTGCTGGTTTAACTGCTGTTGCTACTTCCGCTTCATTCGCAGAAGTTAACTTTGACTCTAGATTGTCATCTTCTATGGCAGCTGGTGAGATCAAGAAGCTTACTATCAGTACAGCTACTACTGTTTTACCTGATTTGGATAAAGAAGGCGTAAGAAGCTTTATTATCTCTTCAGGTTCAAACGTAGGTACTTCTACTTTGTTACCTGGCTTCACTACTTACAGTGAGACAGCTAATACTATTGCTTTCTATGTAACTGCTTCAACTGGTCAACTTGCTGCTTTGAATGCTTTCACAGTAGAGTATAGCAAGCAAACCAAAGATAACGCAAGAGGTGATTTCGAAGCAGGTGCTGCATTCGCTGTACCTAACGCTCAGTCTACTGCTAATATCTCGATCCCAGAAATTAACATTGGAATGAGATCATTAGATATCATTGCTAAGACTAAAAAGTTAAAGGCAGTATTCACTCCTGAACTCGCTCAGGACTTGAACGCTTACCAAGCTATTGATGCTGAAGCTGAAGTTACCAACATCATGTCTGAGTACATTTCCTTGGAAATTGACTTGGAAATTCTTGATATGTTGATGGCTGACGCTAGAACAACTGAGTATTGGTCTGCTAAAAACAACAGAGTTATCAATGACGCTAAGACTGATTTCGAAGCTGAAGGAACAAACGGATTCTACAACACACAGGGTCAGTGGTTCCAGACATTAGGTACCAAGCTTCAGAAGGTATCTAACAAGATCCACCAATTAACTTTAAGAGGTGGTGCCAACTTCATGGTAATCTCTCCAACTGTAGCTACTGTTATTGAGTCAATCCCAGGATTCGCCTCAAACGCTGATGGTGATGCTGCTAACATGGAGTACGCGTTTGGTGTACAAAAGGCAGGTACTTTAAACAGCCGCTACACTGTGTACAAGAACCCTTACATGAATGAAAATACCATTCTGATGGGTTACAGAGGTACTCAGTTCTTAGAGGCTGGTGCAGTATTCGCTCCTTATGTACCATTGATTCAAACTCCATTAGTATACGATCCTGACACGTTCGTACCTAGAAAAGGTCTCTTAACACGCTACGCTAAGAAGATGTTAAGACCAGAATTCTACGGTAAGGTCTTCGTGAACGGATTGAACACTCTCTAATAGAGTATTTGATCAGTAAAATCAAGAGCCGCTTTTTGCGGCTCTTTTTTTTCCTCCTATAGGTACCTAATATGTATAGGTGAATAAGTAAATGTAAAAAAAATGTTGCAAACACCATCTCAATTAACGGTTCCGAGTTACTTAATGAACTTCCCGTTTTCGTTATCCACAGATCATCCTAATAATGTTTGGATGAAAGAAATGAGTCCCGAGGACTTACAAATCAATCAATCTAGAGCATATCGTCAATTTTTAGAGCTATACAATTTTTTAGCAGGCGGTTCTTTAGTTTATCTTCTACCCACAGAGGATAACTTCCAGGATCTAGTTTATACAGCTAATCTAGGAATTTATTTACCACACCTAGAGGAAAACAATATTATCTTATCTAACTTTACCTCTGAACCTCGTCAAGGGGAAGAATTAATTGGAGAAAAGTTTTTAACCCAAATGGGATATAAAACTCACATCGCTCCTACAAAATGGGAAGGTGAAGCAGATTTAAAATATCTCTAT
>CALBDR010000299.1 GCA_937927525.1 uncultured Candidatus Melainabacteria bacterium | reverse complement strand
TCGTTGGAGCTTATGTAAAAGATCCGCAAGTCGGAATGCATAACTGGGTTTGCTCATTCGACCTCAACTCTCTGTATCCACACTTGATCATGCAATACAATATCTCACCAGATACTTTTGCTGGTCACATTGGTATCAATCTTACGGTCGATGATATCATTGACGGAGCTCTGAAGGAGCCAGCAGTTCAAGATAAGGTTGCCAGAGAGAATGTAACTGTTGCTGCTACAGGCTTCTTGTTTAACAAGAACAAACGTGGCTTCCTACCTGAGCTTATGGACAAGATGTATGAAGACCGTAAGATGTACAAAGGTAAGATGATCGAAGCTAAAAAACAAAACGAGTCTAATCCATCTAAGGAACTACAACGAGAAATCTCTCGCCTAGATAATATGCAGATGGCAAAGAAGATTCAACTTAACTCAGCTTACGGAGCTTTAGGTAATGATTATTTCAGATGGTATGATATCAAGTATGCTGAGTCGATTACAACTTCTGGTCAGCTTTCTATTCGGTGGATCGAGAAAAAGATCAACCAGTATCTCAACAAGCTGCTGAAGACTGATAACAATGACTATGTTATTGCTTCGGATACGGACTCTATTTACGTTAGCCTTGATCGACTTGTTAAGTTTTCTTACGAAGACCCATCTGCGGTTCCAAAAGAGAAGATCATTACCTTCTTGGATAAAGTTTGTCGAGAAAAACTTGAGCCTTATATTGACAAGTGCTACGAGGAGCTTGCTGAGTATGTTTGTGCATATGACCAGAAAATGAAAATGAAACGAGAGTGTATTGCAGACAAAGGTATCTGGACTGCAAAGAAGCGATACATTCTCAACGTGCATGATAACGAAGGCGTTCGGTATAAAGAACCACAACTAAAGATCATGGGCATCGAAGCTGTTCGATCATCCACTCCTGCAGCATGTCGGGATTACATTAAGAAGACTCTTAATGTGATTATGCAGAAAGACGAAGACTCTGTCATCTCATTCATTGATGACTTCCGTAAGAAGTTTCATCGCATGAACTTTGATGATGTTGCATTTCCACGTGGCGTCAAGAATCTACAGAAGTACATCGACGCCGCTTCTGTCTATAAGAAAGCAACTCCAATCCACGTTCGAGGAGCACTTGTATACAACAACTTGATCAAACATAAAAAGCTGGAAAACAGATACCAAGCCATCAACAATGGCGACAAAGTAAAATTCAGTTATATGAAATTACCTAATCCTCTTCACGAAAATGTTCTGGCTGCTCCTAATGGCATCCCAGAAGAAGTTGACTTAGATCGCTATATCGATTATGATCTTCAATTCGAGAAAGGATACTTGGAACCCATTAGAACTATTCTCGATGCCGTAGGTTGGCAAACAGAAAAAACACAAACCTTAGAGGACTTTTTTGTATGAGTACATTTTTCACTGATCTGGTGGAGGCTGTAAAAGATGAAGACACATCCATTCTCGCAGATGGTCAATCATCCGGTGAGTTCAGCGGCTATGTTGATACAGGCTGCTACATGCTCAATGCTGCTATGTCGGGCAGTCTTTACGGAGGAATTCCTAATAACAAAGTTACTGCCTTTGCTGGCGAATCAGCCACTGGTAAGACATTTTTTGTTCTATCTGCTGTAAAGCAGTTCTTAGAGGCAAACCCAACTGGCGGTGTTGTTTACTATGATACTGAGGCAGCTGTAACTCGAGAGATGATGGAGTCACGTGGGATTG
>CALBDR010000298.1 GCA_937927525.1 uncultured Candidatus Melainabacteria bacterium | reverse complement strand
GTTACATGCATGCTATCTTCATCTGCTTCAGAATATACAGCTACAGACTTTATACCTAATTCTTTACATGCTCTTATTACCCTTAATGCGATTTCACCACGGTTTGCTATTAAAACTTTTTTAACTACCATATCTATTAATAGAAAATTATATTAGAAATCAATGATTCAAGTGGATTAAAAAAATATTTTCTCTGATATAATTTTGTTAAAAGTTATGAAAATCGTTACATTTTTATTTATTCTAAGTTTCATTTTTTCACCACTGAATGCCCTGAAAGCAAATGCTGGTGTATATAATAAACTTCAACAAGTTGGCGACATTATTGACGACGACAGTTATTTCGATACTGAAAACGAAGAATTAAGTGAAGAAGAAAAAGCTCTAGAAGAAGCACTTGCAACTAAAGAGGCTGAGGAATTAGCAGCTAAAGAAAAAGCAAAACTTGAGGCCGAGGCTAAAGCAGCTAAAGAAGCTGCTATTTTAGAAGCTGCTCAAGAGATTAGAGATCAAGAAATAGATGTTATAAATGAAAAATTCCAAGACCAAAAAATTGCAGCTGAGTTAGATAAAGACAAATGTGGATTCTTCTGTAAGGTTTGGAAAGTAATAACTTACCCTGTAAGAAAAGTTGCTTCAATATTCTAAAATTAATTAAATTTTAAAAAACCCATTTAAAAGAGCTCCAATACAGAGCTCTTTTTTTAATTAAAAAATTTTATAATCTTCCAAAATTTCAAAATTGAATTTACTAACTCTTAGCCATACGCTCATCATCAGTTCTAATAATTCTCATATCATATTCAGATGCAAGAAATTCTTTCTTTATGGCTTCACACAGCTTTAGCATATCGAGTTTTTCTTGAGCTGAATAAAAATCTACAGTAAAGGAACTGTGTTCAGGCCATGTGTGAATGCTAAGCTGACATTTAGAACTAATAATAGATGCCGTTACACCCTCTGGTTCGAATTGATGGTAAAGAGTTTTAATAATTTCATATCCAAAGTCAGAAAAAACCTTTTCTAGAACTTTTTTAAGTTCAGATTCTTTAGCAATTTTCTCGCTATCAGCTTTATAGAAATCAAAAATCGCGTGTGATCCTCTCATAAGGCAAATCAATTGTAGCATTAAATAGATTTAATGATTTTGAATGTGTAAAGATTCTTAAAATTTCATGATATTCACAAAATATTGTGAAAAAGATAAGAAAGATTTGCTAAGATCATTGAGCATGTCTAATCAAGGGACTACTAAATTTTACATTAAAGATTCAGTCGAGAGAGATTGGGTTGTAATTGATGCTAAGGATCAAACTTTAGGTAGATTAGCTACTAAAGTTGCTATGGCATTAAGAGGTAAGGATAAACCTCACTTCACTCCGAATCAGGACTGTGGTAGCTTTGTTGTTGTTACTAATAGCTCTTTAATTAAAGTTACCGGTAAGAAAATGGATCAAAAGTTATACAGAAGACACAGTGGTACACCTGGCGGTTACAAAGAAGAAACTTTAGCTAACTTATTAAAGAGAAGACCTAATGAAGTTATCAGAAAAGCAGTTAAAGGTATGCTTCCTCATAACAGATTAAGTGATAGATTAATTACTAAATTAAAAATCTATGAAGGTGCAGCTCACCCTCACGAGGCACAAGTAAAATAGGAAAATTATAAATGAAAGAAGCGACTAAGAAAGGTAAATTAGATCTAAGTAATACTGGTAAAAGAAAAAGAGCTATTGCTCGTGCAGTGTTAGTTCCTGGTACTGGAAAAATTACCATTAATGGTAAAACTATGGAAGACTACTTAGGTAACAGACTTTTACTTCAAAAAAGGGTATCTGCTCCATTCGAATCTTGTGGTATAAAAGACAGCTATGATGTAGTAGTTAAAGTTACTGGTGGTGGACCAGTTGGTCAATCTGAAGCTATTATGTACGCTATAGCTAAATCTCTTGCAGCATTAAATGAAGGTAATAAGAAAACACTTAAAGCTGCCGAATTACTAACTAGAGACGCTAGAATTAAGGAATCTAAGAAATACGGTCGCAAGAAAGCTCGTAAGAGATTCCAGTTCTCGAAACGTTAACCACAACTTACAATTTATTCAAAAAAACCTGGTCGAAAGATCAGGTTTTTTATTTTATTTAGATTATATAAAATTCACCTCACAATAGGTATTACATATATAGTTTTTATATACTAAGCCGTTGTAGTTATTAGAAGAAAGGGAAATGCAATAAAATGAAAAAGTTAAAAACACTATTTACCAATACTTTAAATGAAAAGATTAAAAAAGAATGTTCAAAACAACACAACCTATTCGTAAATACAAACAAGTTTAATGAAAAAGAATTAAAAAGAACAAATTCAAGACTGCTTTTAAGTAAATTAAAAGATTACTCAGGAATTGAGAATCGTGAAAAAGCTGGAAAATAATTTTTACCAAACAAATACCGAGAGTCTATCCCCGCACAAAGTGCGGGGATTTTTTTATGCTAGAAATGCAATTTATAAATTTCTTGATTCACTGCATTGTAACAAAATCAAAACATTAATTATTAAACTGAATAAATTCCAGTTGGTGAGAAATTGGATTATATAAAACCACTGGAGTAAGAATGTTACATGTAACAGAAGCAGAGTATATAAAAGATTATCAGATTAAAATAGCCTTTGATGATGGAAGTTCTGGAATAATTGATTTAAAAGATCACTTATAGGGGACTATGTTTGAACCTTTGCAAGAAATAGAAAATTTTAAAACTGTGAAATTTAGTCCTGAATTAGGAACTATTAGTTGGGAGAATGGAGCAGATCTTGCGCCGGAGTTTTTGAGGGAGATTATGAGGTAGTTGATTGATTTGTTACCTTAAAAACTAAAGTTTCTAACCTAGTATCCGATATTTAGATGTGGATAGAAAAAACTACTACAAATATGGAGCTAGCTGAAAATGGCTTGCAAGCAACAACTGATAATCTTCAGAGGATTCGTGAATTATTTGTACAGGGTATAAATGGAACTAATACTGTAGATAAGAAGAATGCTTTGCAGAGAGAAATAAACGAATTAATTATCTACCAAGAAAACATAGCTAATAATACAACTGTTATTACAGATGACTTTGAACAAATCCTTGGTGGTACTTCTACTGGGGGAAGTGGCTATGAAATTAATGTTCAATTTGGTTCTTCTGTTCAAGAACAATTAAATTACGCCAACAATCAGCTGGAGCTAAGTATACCCAGGCAAATGCTCAAGCACAGTTTGCTTTAAATTTATTACCATAAATTTTTAATTATGACTTGATGGTTAAATAAAACTAAGCTGACCCAGCTCCACGAGAAACAGGTGCTACAGTAGAAGTACTCACAGATCTCACCCTAAACTTATCGATAAGCTCATTTATAGAACCACGAATAAGGTCATCATTACGAATAGTATACTTAGCCCCTAAAGAAAGCTTCTTGAAATTCTCTCCCTGCTTAATATTTAAGACGACTAAATTATCCCCACGGTTCTCTTCTTTAGCAAAAAAGGCTCTAAGTGAATGAAACATCTGAAAATAATCAGAAATCCCATCAACATCTAAATCAAACTCCATAAGCTCTTTAGTATCTAAATCATCCGCCTCATCTATCATCAGTGAGCAGTTTCCTTCAGCCTGGAATGATAGAGTACCACTTACAAGTAATCGCTTTCCTTTTACCAGTAAATGATCCATAGCCTCAAGCTTAGAACTAAAAATTACTCCCTCGATTCTATCTTCCATATCCTCAAGTTGAGCGATACAGATAATTTTCTTAGCTTTGGTCAATTTTTTAGTGAAATCAATTAATAAAGCTGGGACTTTAACTCGAGACTTATCTTTCATCGTTTTTAGAGATTTAATATCATGCTCTGAAACCATTTTACAGAGCGACTTCACAGATTCCATCGGATGGTTATTAACAAATAATCCTAGAAGTTCATACTCCATAGACTGCAATTCACGTTCAGGATACTCATCTTTTTCACCATTAATATAATTCGGTCTAGTCTTAACTTCTACTGATGCCGGTCCGAATAAACTTAGCTGTCCTGAACCAGCTTTCGCTTGTTTTTTCTTCGCATTATCTATAAAGATTTCCAGGTTTTCAATCATAGCTCTACGTCCAGCACCTAAGCTATCCATAGCACCACATCTAATCAAGGCTTCTATGGTTTTTTTATTTACTAACTTATGATTAATTCTTTCACAAAAATCATAATAATCCTTATAAGGTCCATTCGCTTCACGCTCTTCTACGATCGCCTGAGAAGGTGCTTCTCCAACACCTTTTACAGCTTTCATACCGAAAACTATAGTTTTATTTTTAACATCAGCTTTAAATTCAAGTTCAGAGTCATTTACATCAGGAGCTTTCACAGTAATACCTAAACGCTGTGCTTCTATAATATAGCCTTTAATCCTGTCAGTATCACCATTACATGAAATAAAAAGTGCTGTTAGATACTCAACAGGGTAATGAGTTTTCAGATATGCCGTCTGATATGTTACAAAACCATAGGCTGTAGAGTGTGACTTATTGAAACAGTACTCGGCAAAGGCAAGCATCTGCTCAAATAGTTTATCTGCAAGCTCTTCAGTAATAGGGACTTCATGCTTATTTTCTTTACAGCCTTTTACAAACTTATCTTTATAAGGAAGAAGAACTTCTGGTTTCTTCTTACCCATAGCCCTTCTTAATAAATCCGCTTCACCTAGGCTAAAACCACCTAAACTCTGTACAATCTGCATTATCTGCTCTTGGTAAACGATAGTACTGTAAGTATTCTTTAAAATCGGCTCTAAAAGAGGATGTTCAAAACTATACTCCTCTTTACCTGACTTACGATTAATAAAATCATCAATCATTCCAGTATCTAGTGGACCTGGGCGATATAGAGCGATTAAGGCTGAAATATCTTCTAGGCTTCTAGGGGCTAGGTCTCTAGCGACTTGACGCATACCAGCTGAAGTCTCCAACTGGAATATACCTGATAAATTCCCTGAACAGACCGTATCAAAAGTAGCTTCATCTTCAAGACTAATTTCATCAATATCAATAGGTTCTTCACCTGGGCGATTCTCAGCAATAATATCAATGGCTTTCTGAATCATAGTAAGGTTTCTAAGACCTAAAAAATCCATCTTTAGAAGCCCCATACTCGCAGATTCTTCCATTGCGTACTGAGTGATTACCCCACCATCATTGGATCTTGCGGTAGGAATAATATTTGTTATCGCCTGATCAGCAATTATAACCCCTGCTGCGTGAACTCCAAAGGTTTTATTTAGACCTTCATTTTTGAGAGCTAGATCTAAAACCTGTTTAGCTTCAGGGTCTTCATCATATCTTTTTTTGAAATCAGCATGATTCTCAATCATCCAAGCTATAGAACGTGGTTTACCACGGACTACGGGAATCATCTTCGCAAGATCTTCAGCTTTAGCATATGGATACTCTAAAACTCTTGCCATATCTTTGATGACAGATCTAGAAGTTAAACGGTTAAAGGTAATTATCTGACAAACACTCTCCTCACCATACTTTTCACGAACGTATTGTATAACTTCCTCACGCCTTTCAATACAGAAATCCGTATCAATATCGGGCATAGACTTTCTTTCAGGGTTTAAAAATCTCTCAAAAAGTAAGTCATATTTAAGTGGATCGATATTAGTAATCCCTAAGCAGTAAGCTACGAGAGAACCTGCTGCTGAACCACGACCTGGACCTACAGGAATTTTCTGCTCACGTGACCAGTTAATGAAATCCCAAACGACAATAAAATATGAAGCAAAGCCAGATCCATTCATAATCTTAAGCTCATGCTCAAGACGCTCACAAATTTCATCACCTAAATCTTCGTCTGTTTCTTTATTAAAACGCTTTCTAGCACCTTCATAAGAAAGATGCTTTAAATATGTCTCGAAAGTAAAACCTTCAGGGATTTTTGGATCAGGCATTTGCATCTGAGGATTAGCAAAACTATCATAGTCTTCAACTTTATCGAAAACTTCCATTGTATTGTCATAGACAACTTGTTCGATAGTTTCAGGATCGAGGTGATCCTGGAATAACGCTGCCATCTCTTCACCAGTCTTCAAATACTCATGACCAGAGAATCTCATACGTGGGAAATCAGAGATATATTTTTGCATTTGTAGACATAGCAGAGCATCATGAGCGATGGCATCTTCTTTATTCGTATAATGACTGTCATTGGTAGCGATAACTTTTACACCAATTTCCTCAGCCATCTTCATCATTAAAGGATTGACCTTTCTATCCTCAGGGTATAAGTGGTCCTGGATTTCTAAATAAAAGTCCTCACCAAAAATATCTTTATACTCTAGAGCCGCTTGCTTAGCTTCTTCTGTTCTACCAGCAAGTAAATTATTATTTACTTCACCACCTAAACATGCAGAAAGAGCAATAATACCTTCAGAATATTCACGAATATACGCTTTAGAGATACGTGGTTTATAGTAAAAACCGTTTACACAGCCCTCTGAACAAATTTTTATTAGATTTTTAAAACCAATATCATTTTTTGCAAGTAAAACTAGATGATAAAGCTTCGAGCGCTTCCCTTTCTCAAGGTGATCACCATTTACTACATATACTTCACAACCAATAATAGGTTTAATGCCAGCAGCTTTAGCTTCATGATAGAAGGTATATGTTCCAAACATAGTTCCATGGTCGGTAATAGCTAAAGCAGGCATGCCTATTTCAGCAGCTTTTTTACAAATATCTTTAACTTTACTAGCTCCATCTAATAAAGAAAATTCTGTGTGTACATGCAAAGGAACATGAAACTTTTCAGCTGGCATTAGTTATATTTTACTACTTATATGAGAAATAGTTAAATTAGAAAAATCTAAAGCAATATGAGACTTGCTAAAATATATTTGATGCTTAGGATAATATTAATATTATTTTCTTTTTTTTTAGTTATGAATGCCGCTAAAGCTGCTAAAAAACATGTTGGAGTAATTGTTCCTAAGTCAAGCTTTACTAACGAAGAAGAGAGGGAAAGAATAATAGATTTTGCTAAAGATCTTGGTAAAGACGTTAAATCTAATTGGTATCCAAGAGAATATAAAGATAAAAAACTTAGAAGTATCTTAAAAGTCAACTTCAATAATATAGATCAAGCCATCATAAAAGTATCTGAATCAAGTGCTGTGATGAGTTTCGATGATTCTGCTCAAGTTGCTTTAGAAAGAAGTATAAGCAGTCACTATCCCCACAAAGATATTCAAATAGAATATGTTTTTAACTATAAAGACGCTAACTTCTTTTCCAAGATACCAATAATCTCTACCCTTTGGAGATTACCAGCAAGACTCGGAGCTGGATACGTAGCTGATAGACTTGGTTTAAATGAAGTTATATTTATTGGTATATAAAAAAGGATTATACTTTAATATAAATGTTACCTTTACTCGGTCTATTTTTCATTGTACTCAGTTCCCTTACAGTGGTAAGAATCGGAGCAAGCTTACTTGAGCTAACAGGCTTATCTAGTGAGATTGCCTCATTCCAAGCTATATCTGCATTTTTTGGGATTGGTTATACTACCTCTGAAGCTGAATCAGTAGTTAATTCACCAGTAAGAAGAAAAATTATAACCACTCTTATGATTATTGGAAATGTTGGGATTACAACATCGATGGCGACTTTAATCTTGACTTTCCTTGATAATAGTCAAAAAATATTAATTGAAAAAATTGTTCTAATGGTGATTGGTTTGATTATTATGTTCATACTTGCAAGATCAAAGGCATTCTACTCAGTCTTAAAAAAAATCACAGCAAACTTTATGAACAAAAACTACCAAACTTTTCTCTGCGACTATGAAGAAATTCTAGGAGTAAGTAGAGGTTTTATAATCTCAAAAATCTATGTAAAAGATAAAAGCTGGATGGTAGGAAAAAGTCTCCAGGAACTAAAACTAGATAAAGAAGGAACATTAGTTCTCTCCATCAGTAGAGTACCTAGCGAAGAAAATGCCTTATTCATAGGAGTTCCTAAAGCAGATACTATAATTGAACCAGAAGATATATTAACCTGCTATGGTAGAGCTGAAGCTTGTCACTGCCTAGCAACTAGACTGAAAGGTCTTGATGGTGATCGCGAACACTTAATTCAAATCGAAAAAGAAAAAGAATTCGAAAAACTGCAAAAACTCGAAATGGCTTAAACTATATAATTTTACAAACTAGTAAAAACACTGCATTTTCCCACATAACATATATTTCAAGTTAGTTTTAGATGTATGTTACTTATAAAACTAAGACTTTATATTTTTCAATTACTTGAAAAAGTTCTAAGTCTTTTTAGTTATAGAGTATGTAAAAAATGTAAAAGTAAAATCCAAGAAAAATATTTGTTTATCTGTAAAGATTGTATTCGTGCGCAATCAGCATGGATAAATTTAAAAAGCTTCCAAGACTTTGATTCAAAATTAAAAATATATTTTCTTTTTAGATACTCTGATAAATTAATAAGAAAATTAATACTAGATTTAAAAAATAACCAAGCAGAACTCGCTTACTTTTGGGGATTGGCTTTATCAGAGTTTTTAATCTATTTATTTAATAGCAAAATAAATAGAAATATTTATATCAGCTATGTTCCTATAAGCACTGAGAAATTTAATACAAGAAGATATAATCAAGCAGAGCTTATTGCAAAATATTTTTATAAGTTTTTAAGAAAAAGGAAATTTAAACAAGAGATTAAATTAGTAGAAAATCTATTCTATAGAATCAAAAATACAGAGCCACTCTATAAACTGAATTCAGAAGAAAGAAGAAATGAACTGAGTAAAGCTTTTGAATTAAATCCTAAGTATATTCCACTAATAAAGAACATTTCAGAAAAAAGAGAAAATATCATTTTAATAATTGATGACATAAGTACCACTGGAAACACTTTAGTTAAATTAAGTGAATTAATTACAGCAATAGACTTTCCCCAGGAAAGGATACTTGGTTTTAGCTGTACTGGAAGAAACTTTAATTAAAACTCGATATTTATTTCGAAGATATTATCCTCAGTACAAGCAGCTGAAGCCTTCCAGGAAAATAAGTCACAGATATCTTTAACTATAGTCAAACCTAAACCTGTACCAGCAATCCTTGCACTGGAAGCAGATCTAGAGAACTTATTAAACAATTGACTAACATCTTCTTCCTTAACTCCAATACTAGAATTACGTAGTTTGAGACCATCTTTAGTTAAGCATAAATCAATAAAGCCTTCTGGAACATTATATTTCAAAGCATTATCTAGAAGATTAGTTATTAAATGATTATACAAATCAGAATCAATTTTTTTAAGAATTACACCATCACAAAACATTTCAAATATTATTGATTTGCTTTTGACTTTATCTTCAAATGACTTCGAAGCCTTATGAGTAAGGTCACTCAAATCAGACTCAGCAGTAGACATTAATGTACTTAAATCTCCTAGCTGACTTAGCTTAAGAAGATTTTTAACTAAATCAGAAAGTCTATCAATCTCATCATTAATGTTATTCAAAAATTTATCACACATAACAGGTTTATCTTTAGCTCCCATTAAAAGAGTCTCTGTAAGCGTTTTAATGTTTTGGATAGGTCTTTTTAGCTCATGACTAATTTCACTTATATCGTGTTTATATTCTTTTAAAATTTCAAAGAGATACTGATTATCATCAATCTTACTAATATGAGTAGTATATAAATCGTGACCTAACTGCAATGTATACCTTTTATAGTCTGTATTTGTAGCTTCAAATTGTTCAATAATATCTACCAAACAAGCAAGATTTTTATTCTTAGCAGCTAAAGCTGCTAAAGACTTATCTTCAGATCTATCGAAGTTAAGTAAACGCTTCGCCGTTTGATTTGCAAGTTCTATATTAAAAGAGTTATCTATTTGCTTTTCAACGACAATATAAGCAAACTTAGATTTATCTATCAGCTCATCCGATACCATTAACACATCTATATTTTACCCATATTTTAATATTTGGTAAAAGGTCGCTTGTTTTGACTAGACTAAATCTCTCTAATTAACTAAATAATGCTCCATAACATAACCTAAACAGTCAAGTAATTATCTAGCAAACCCTGTTTCAGTTGATATATTGTGCTCTTAGTTT
>CALBDR010000297.1 GCA_937927525.1 uncultured Candidatus Melainabacteria bacterium | reverse complement strand
GTGGATGAATCAGCATCGTTTAAGTTAGAAAAACTTGAACAAGAAGTAAAGGATATAAAGACCCAGCTGGCTAAGGCTCTGGAAAGGGCTGAAGCGTTAGAAACTGCTACGAAGGAATCCTTGTTTGGAAACTAGTTTAATACTCCCACACCAACACAATCTACCGGAATACTTAGCCTTGTAGAACAAGGCACACCTACGACATCAGATAGGTTAGTTTAGGATAACTATATGAGCATTAACTTAAAAATAAACAATAACACTTTTGGAGTTATCAGCGAATTTGATAACTATGATTTAGAAATTGTACAAAGAAATAGCTTTGTAGTTCCCAACAACGAATTCAAGTTAGATGCATCTAATATACCAGTTGATGGTGGTACCTCTAATAGTAATCTTAGACCTGTAACATTATCACGATATTTTGATGATCAAGATCTAATTGATTTTTCTATCAACTTAGCTGAAAGTGTAGATCCAGTTACTAATCATTATTACAACAATACTTTTATATATAACAATTTGCAGAGACTGTGTTATGAGGTTTTAGATCCTGTTGTTAATATTACTGGCGTTAGACCCTTCATACAGCAGGGCTTGTTGTTCATATCTAATACCAAGGACTTGGATATGGATTCTTTTGTAAGTGACCTGACCAAAGGTAATGCAGTAATCTTTAACTTCGAGGATGATCCAGACCAAGAACAGTTTAATTCTGCACTGCAATATATTCTAGATTATTCATTATTTGATAGAGTTATTGTTGATAAAACATTAAATACATACAACGTTCCGACGATCAGGGTTTCGGTTAACGAAAACAAAAGAAGAATGATTTTTAGGGTTAAGAAGTAATGCAGAGTCCGATAGTCAAAGAAATTTACTTTTCTGATCTAGATACACAGTTTACTCAGAACCCTATCAACGATGATGTGGTGTCCTTGAAAAACTTTGAATCTATCAAAAGATCCATCAGAAATATTATAAGTACTAACAAAGGTGAGAGGCCGTTTGATCCTGATTTTGGATCTAATATTAGAGCTTTGTTGTTTGAACCTGATAGCGACTTATTAAGATTAGCCATAGAAGATGAAATCGAGACTCAAATAGAAAACTTTGAGCCTAGAGTTGAATTGTTAACTGTTATAGTTTCTAACACATCGGAAGCGATAGACAGCAATGAACTTAATGTGGTTATTGAATTTACTCCGATAAATAGTCAACAAGCAGTAACACTAAATGTAGTCTTAGAGAGAGCAAGGTAATGGCTGATAACTATCTATCAACAGCAGAACTTGATTTTGATACGTTAAAAGACGATCTTAAGAATTTTCTTAGAAATCAATCTCAGTTCAAAGACTTCGATTTTGAAGGCTCAAACCTTGCAACTGTAATCGACCTTCTAACATACAATACGTTCATTAATGCCTTTTATCTGAATCAGATTGGTACAGAGTCGTTTCTTGATACAGCTCAGTTGAAGGAATCAATTGTATCTCATTCCAAAGAACTTGGATATACTCCAAGATCCAGAACCTCTGCTCGAGCAACTGTGAACCTTTCGAAAACTGCTGATACTCTTGCTGGTGAGGCTTCTACTGATGGCTCAGTAACTATTAATAAGTTTACAACATTTACCACTACGCTTGGTTCGAACACACTGATATTCTCTACTGATAGAGATGTTACTGCCACCAATGATGGCACAGGAACATTTATTGCAAACAATGTTAACATCTTTGAGGGTACAGTTGTAACAGAGTTCTTCGATGTAACATCATCTAATACAAGATTGGTAATCTCTTCTGCTAATGTCGATACTGATAGTGTAGAGGTTGTAGTACAAAATAGCTTAAGTGATCTCTCGAATACTACATTTACTAAAGCAGAAAATCTGTTTAATCTCACGCCTACCTCTCCAGTGTTCTTTATTGAAGGATTTGGACAGGATAAGTATGAGATTCAATTTGGCAATGATGTAACAGGTAAAAGACTTTCTGTTGGCAACGTTGTAAGAGTTAGATATAGAGACAGTCTTGGCGCGGAAGGTAATGATGCAAGATCGTTTACATCCAGCGATGCTACTATTACGCCAGTAGTAGTTTCTAGATCTTCCTTGGGAGCAGAAAGAGAATCTAACGATTCTATTAGGTTCAATGCTCCGAGAGTATTCTCTACTCAGGACAGAGCGATTACATCAGAAGACTACAAAGCACTTCTTAAAGTAGAGTTTCCAACAATCGAGACGTTAAATGTTGTTGGTGGAGAGAAGTTAGATCCACCTAGATTTGGTAAGGTAGTAGTAATTCCAAAGCCATTTGGAGCTACAATTGCTAGCCAATCTCTTAAAGATTCGATTGTTGCTTATCTTAGAAATAAGACATCAATTAGTACAGAAGTATTAACTGCTGATCCTAAATTTATTATTCTGGATATCAACTCTACTGTAAGATACAACTCGACACAAACTAGCAGATCTGCTGATGAGATAAAAACATCAGTAATATCTAATATTCTCTCATTTGGTGCTGATAATCTTTCTGAGTTTGATAAGGACTTTAGATACAGTAAGCTTCTTTCTACAATTGATGGAGCTGATGAAAGTATCCTGTCTAACAACACCAAGGTTAGAATGGTGAAAGAAATTGCTCCTGTAGCTGGAGCTACCAACGACTTTAATCTGAACTTCATCAACGAGGTTGTAAAAGGATCTTTAACTTCTACTTTGTTTGTTGTGACAATTAATGGAGTAAACTTCGAAGCATTTTTAGAAGATGTAAACGGTACTATTAGAGTTTCGTCCTTAACCAGAGGCGCTAAGGAAGTCTTGGATTTCAATGCAGGATCTATTAACTACGATACTGGAACTATTAACCTTAATAACTTTAAAGTAGATGGATACTTTAGTAGAGCTCGAGCAGCACTTGGGGATAGAGTACAAATCTTTACCGACAGTGTATTGCCTGATATACTAGTAGAAAAGGATCAGATTATCCAAATTCAATCTCTTAACCTAGCAGTAAGCGTAACAGGACAAACTACGGATGACTAGTAGATTTACTAAAAGTGAAAAATCTACAAAACATTTTGTAAAGTCTCAGTTCCCTGACTTCTTTTTGGATGAAGGCGAGGGAATTGTAGACTTCGTTGACGCTTACTATAATCATTTTTCTGCCAACACAGGATTCAAAATAAGAGATCTCCAACTACAAGGAGACATTGATACTACATCGAATACTAATCTCATAAGATTTAATAACAAGTACACTTTTGGCTCTGGTAGATTTATTAAAGAGCTGCCTGCTGTTATTACTGGTGACTTAAGATTTATTATTAAGCATATTAAAGATCTTTACAGATCCAAAGGCACAGAAAGAGGAATTAAATTATTCTTCAGACTTGCGTTTAACGATGATCCTGAAATCTTAACTCCTGGTCAATTTCTTTTCAGACCATCTGACTCTATCTTTAGAAGACCTAATATTGTAGAAGTAGAGATTGGAGATAACAATACCTTCCAAGATTTGGTTAATTTTGAAGGCCAAGAAATAGTAGGATCTAGATCAGGTTCATCTGCTATCGTAAAAAATGCCTTCAAGAAATGTGTGGGTCAGAAAGAATTTGTATATCTGGATCTTGAAAACGTAAGTGGTAGTTTTGTTACAGGAGACAAACTAACTAACAGAGGTGCTGATAGACTAACTGTTGCCCTTGCTTCAAAAGTAATTGGTCCTGTAAATGACATCTTAGTAGAATTTGGATCTCAAGACATTCCGTTAGGAACAGAGTTTACTGCTCTTCCTTTACCAGACGGAGTTGAACTTAAAGGTTCAGTTTTAGAGACATCTACTAAAAGAGGTACATTCTCCATTGATGCAATCACTGGTTACGGATACTCAGACAAAGCCGAAGTCATAGTCACTAGAGCTCCTGAAGAAGTTGACTCTATGACCAGAGGTAAATTTAGTGTAGTGACCAAAGACACTTATTCTACTCATACAATCAATGGCGATTTAATTCAAACTGTTGCTTCTGAAGTTATTGGTAATACTACTATCAACGGAGTAGTATTAGACAGTTCTAATGTTTTGAATTCATACAATGTTTCTGGTATAGCTGACATTCTCACTTTTAGAGATAGAACATTTGGATCTATTGATTATCTTCAAGTAAACGAGCAGCCTAGAGACTACATCTTTAGACCTTTTGTTGCAGTTAAGGATGTTACGTTTGGAGCAAATCAATCAGGTACATTTACTATAGCCAATACTAAGGTAACATCATCTGATGGTGTATTTGCTACATCCCTACTTCACGTTGCAAACACTCTTTCTGGAAATGTTACAGTAACACTACAAAATAATAAAATTATTGGAACCAATACCAACTTCCAAACGGACTTTAGACCATTTGATGTTCTGAAAGTTTTGGATAACAATGGTGAGCCAACTTATTTTAACATTAAGTCTATACAAAGTAACACACTTCTTACCATACAGCAAAATGCTACTTTTGATTTAGCTAACAATGATTACGGAAGAGGATTTGTAAATTATATTAAGTTTGTTGATAGTACAGGGGAATCAACTGTAAGAGTAGTAAACAACTTTGTAAACAGTACTACTATATTCTTGGACGATAAAATTCTTCCCGGTGAGATAGCTTCGCAGAGCAACTACAAAGGTAGAATAGGATATCTAACTTCTAATACTAACTTTAGTGAATTAAATGATCCTTTAAAGAGATCAGTAAAAGCTGGAGTAACCTTTACCGATGTAGATGCTGGTAAGAATGCTAGTTTTATTTTTGATCTTGCTACTGGATTAAACTCTGTAAGAAATCTTCAAATTTTGAGTTCTGGGTTTGGATATATTCCTGGTGAAGAACTGACAATGAGATCAGAGGATCTTACTCCGGATCTTAATATCACAGGAGGCAATGGATCAGGTGCTACAGCTATTCCGATTATATCGGGCGGTGAGATTACATCCGTTATTGTTACAAACGGCGGGTCTGGTTATACTTCTACCCCTTCTATTACAATCAGTGGCGGAACAGGCTCTGGTGCAGTTCTTACTCCAACGATTGTAGGTGGATCTGT
>CALBDR010000296.1 GCA_937927525.1 uncultured Candidatus Melainabacteria bacterium | reverse complement strand
ACCTTCTGTAAAATCTGAAACAGGTAACCACCTATCCGTAGTTGTTAAACTGTTACCAGTATTACTGTCTTGTATTGAATAATAAAGTTTATCAGAGGCATTTTTAACTACATCATAAAGATTATAAGTTGATGAAGAGCTATAAAGGCTAATAGAAGACATATCAGGTCTGCAACAATTGACTGTAATATGTCTCCAATCCCAAGGAATATCTATATTAAGCTTGTGATCAATTCTTCTATAAATCCACCCTTTGAAGTTTGGTATTGCTGTATCAGTATTTGCTGTTCCCCAAGAATATGATGATATTGCATCAACATCATAGTAAATTGTGTCTTGAGGATAAACTTCTGATTTTGCTTCATGAGATATTTTATCACCTGATAAAGCTAGCACAATTAACGGTTCTGCAGATAATCCCATTTTTACTGTAGCATCATTTACAGATTGATTCCACCACATTAATTGAAAATCCGATATTCTATAATATTTTCCAGGCACGAGTTCATTATTTGCCTTTAAAGATGTTAGCTCACTAAATGTAGTGTTAGTAAAGTTATCTGTTGGGGTTATTGGTGTTAATGTTGGTACAGGTAATTCCCCGCTAACTACAGTCCATGTATTTACTTGCCATGGAAATTCAACATCTTCAAATGATTGATAAATACCAACAGAAGGCATACTTATTGCCCATGATGAGCCGTTCCAAGAAATTGAACCATTTGTTTCAGATTTTAAATAACTCTTTTTACCAAAACTTTCACCACTTTCAATATAAGTTCCATTAACTATTGTAGAACCTGCACCAGAAACAAGTACTGCTGTTTCACTATCTACAATTGTATCGTCTAATTTTAGTACTAGGTCAGAATCTCCTACTCCGTTCTTATACCAATATTCTCGGACACCTCCAACCCCAGTCACGGCAACTGTTAATCCAATCTCTCTAATAGAAGGATCAAAAGAAGTTAAAGCATCATTAAAGGTTGGCCATGGTCCATAGCGGGCATCTAAATTTGATATTGGGTTGACAATACCAATTTTTTTAGTTAAAGGAAATGTTTCAAAAGGATAGTTACTCATGGTATATTATTAATTATGCAATTGTTACGTTAATTAAGTTAAGGTTAAGGGGTAAAGCGGTTTCTAAATAATATAGCTTATAGTCTCTTAATGTACTTCCAGCATCTGGAATTTGTACGCTTGATAAATTAAATTGTGAAGTTAAATTTTCATTAACTTCTGTTACAACGGATGCTAGAGATTTTGTATTAGGTATTGCAATCAAGATAAAGTTATTATCAATATAAATTGGAGAAGCTTGAGATGCTAAAGTATTATTTGTATCTAAACTAGTTGAAAGGCTTAATGTTCTTATATCGTTGGGAGATGCTGGAAAACTTGAACTACTTCCTATCCATCTGCGATAATAACCAGTATAAGAGCTTGTATCAATAACCGAACCCGCTAAAATTTGACCTCTAGAGTCTGGAAGTCCTAAAACATTATTCTTTATTGGACCGTCTCCAAAATTAACTGACAGTTGATATGTAGTTGTTCCAAGACTTACAGTTTCACTAAAACCATATAAAGCTGATAGAAAGTTAACTTGTGATACGAGAATATTATTCTTTTTAAAATCGCCTGGTATGAATGTTCCAGCGTCATTCTGATTCCAATTTAATGTTAACGTTTGAGTGATTAATTCTCCGATCTCAAAAGAGGTTTGAGTAAATTCACTCAAAAAAGCAGTTGGTGAAATATATGTTGGAGGTGGAGCAATCAATTGCAATGAATCGTTTGTAGCAAATGCTGATAAAGAAACTGTATTTCCTGAAGTAATACTCAACAACTTTGCAGATTCGTTAAAAGCTAAAGTCTGATTGTCTGAATCCTGATCCTGAACCAAATCAACAATTTGTTTAACTGTTGCTTTTATTTCTGAAGTGCCATCTTGTTTAAAGCCAACAATATAATCCGATGTCAATAGCTCGGTTCTTAAATCAAATTGTGTAAAATTTTTAGTGGCCATGTATTCTATTAATATTTATTAAAATAACTAGATTTAACTCTTATGCTATAGTAACTGTTGTAAGGTTTGCATTAAGAGGTAATGCTGTTTCTAAATAGTAAAGTTTGTAATCTCTCAACGTACTTCCAGCATCAGGAATTTGTATACTAGATAAATTAAACTGTGAGGTTAAATTCTCATTAGCTTCTGTTATAACAGATACTAATGATTTTGTATTAGGAATTGCAATAAGAATAAACTTACTATCTATATAAATTGGAGAAGCTTGAGATGCTAAAGTATTAGTTGTATCGAGAGTAGTTGTTAAGCCTAAGCTACGAATGCTTGCTGGACTCGTTGGGAAAGTAGAATCACTTCCTATCCATCTCCGATAATAACCAGTATAAGAGCGATTAATAGTTACTGCATTTGCTGTAATTTGTCCTCTTGTATCTGGAAAACCTAAAACGTTATTTTTAACAACTCCAGTACCAAAATTTACTGATAATTGATATGTTGTGGTGCTTAAAGTTGCAGGTTCACTTACATTAAAAGTTTGTGGAAAGAGAGCAGTACCTTGAACAGCTGTAACTCCGTCTTTAGTAAGTCTCCAAAAACCTCTTCTGCCAGCATCATTTTGAGTCCAGTCTAATGTTAATGTTTGAGAAACTGTTTGTCCTACCTCAAAAACACTAGGACTAAAAGTGGTTAAAGAAGCTGTTGGAGCTGTATACACAGGAGCAGGTGAAAGAAGCTGTAATGCTGCAGTAATTGCACTATTAGCAATGGTGTTTGTTGAAGTTGCATCAAGTACTAAATCCTGAGCTTTACCGTATAAAGTTCCAGATGCAGAAACGTCTCCGACGACTGTTAATGCGTTTTCAATTGAATCTGTACCAACTCCAACATTACCGTATAAAGCAATTCCTCCAACTGGAGCGTTTACCATATATTGCTGAGCTCTTGTTGTATAACTATTTTCGCTATTAGCTGTACCGAATGAACCTGCACTCCAAATATATGATCTCGCATGATCACATCTGCTATTGTTACCTAAAGCTATACCATATTCAGAATTTAATGTAACGTTGTTGCTCCAACCAGTAGTAAAGCTACCTTCGGCTTGAGAGCGACAAAAAAGACCTTGAGCGTGACTACAGTTTCCAGAAGCTATTGTAGATGCTCCTTCTGCATGACTATAATCACCTGAAGCTATGGTATATATTCCCTCTGCATGACTTGCTTCTCCGGAAGCTGTCGTTGAATTTCCTTCTGCGTGGCTGCCAAAGTTTCCCGAAGCCGTTGTTAAATAACCTTCTGCATGTGCACCAAAAGCAACAATGTTTCCAACTGTAACAATAAATCCGTTTGCTACATCTCCAGGGAATACATCAGATGTAGCTGATATAGCTCCATTAATTGAATTTCTAGAAGCTACAATAAAATCCCTATAAAAATTTAGAGCAATATCTTTAGCTCTTAATACAGTTCCAGGTGTAACAAAATTATTAAACTTAGAACTTAACGAGTTTGAAAAAGTGAACAGTCTCGTTGAAGCTGTATATGTCAAAAACGCAATTTTTTCTCCGGTTACCGTTTCATAACCTTCTACATGACTATAACTTCCTGTAGCACTTCCATAAAGTCCTTCCGCATGACTAGAATTACCAGATGCTAATGTAGCAGAGCCTTCTGAGTGACTGCCAAAACCCGCTACTGCTTTTGTGGATATACCTTCAGCATGACTGCTGTTACCAAAAGCTGTTGCGAAACCTTCTGCATGGCTAAACGATCCAAAAGCTTTACCTCTATTAACCGCAAAACTATAATCTCCGGTTGCAGATCCTTGATTGAATGATGTTCTTAAATTGTTACCGGAAATATTACCTGTAACAGTTAAACCGTTAGATAAATCAAGAGAAGATAGCGAAAACGAACCTGTCACACCAACTAATGGAGCTCCAATTGTATGAATTCTATAATACGTATTACTGTCGGCAACATATACCATCATACCGACTTTTTGTCTGTCTACCGGTATAGATGTAAGAGCTGCAAATGTGGTAACACACATCATTCCTCCTTTTCCGTACACATCTTCGTGTGTAGGAAAAGTAATAATGTCACTGCTCGGCGCTGCTCCAGTTGTAATTGATGCTGCTAGTAATGTTCCTTCGTATGCCATATTAATCTGTTACCTATTTAAGTTATTATATAATTTGTACTATATATGTTCCTGCTAAAAGATTGTTACTTCTTAAAACATAATAATCAGCAGTTCCTCCATAGCTATTTGTAAAGTTTGTTATTGTTGAAACTGTAAATGCATTAAAGTTTAATCCGTTTACAGTCAAAGTATTTGTTAATCCAAAACGTGTTGGATAAGCAATATAAAAATATTCATTATTTGGAGTTAATGTTTTAGAACCTAAGCCTAATCTTCCAGTTGCTAACTGGCTCGTTTCAATGTTATTTAAAACAGTGTTATTGTCTGGACTGGCTTGATTTGTAGTTCCGAAATAAACTCTATATCTCCAATATGCACTAGCTGTTCCTGTAAATTGACCGTTAGCCCAGTCTGTAACTCTTACACTCCAAGATGAAACTTCTTGAGTATTGGTACTTGGTAATTGTGAAATATTATAAGTCTGATTGTCATTATATGAAGTAAATGTGTACGAACCTGTTTGTTGAACACCAGTAGGAAGAGTTAACCTATACTCAGTAATTGCTTGAGGTTCTACTTTATTGCTGTTCCAAGTAATAACTGGATTAGTTAGAGGTTCACCTACCTCTAACGTTCGACTTGCAGATCCGTTAATTCTTAAAAAGTTAAGACCTACCGGAACATATAAAAATGAGTCAAGAGCTGCCTTAATTCCAGTTAAGCTAGGCCTTTCTAAACTTCCAAAGTCTAATTCTTTAGCATAAATTAAATTCTTAGCACTTATGTTGTTTGTAACTGTTAATTGTTCATTAGGAGAAGAAGTTCCGATGCCGACGTTTCCGTTTGAGTCGACAATCATTCTTTGTTGATCAGCTGTGAAAAACTTTAACTGATCATTATCAGCTCCTGGAGAATCTTCTGCAATAATGTAAGTA
>CALBDR010000295.1 GCA_937927525.1 uncultured Candidatus Melainabacteria bacterium | reverse complement strand
AGGCTGCATAATGTATTTGAACGTTGAAGGAACTAAGAGTGATGTTTGTACGAGCTACATCGAAAGAGTAGCTCAACATGCGAAACAATGCTTGATGCCTAATATTCGAAAGCTGTATATCGACATTGAAGTCACAGATGGTTTTAGAGATGAAGAAGGCATCAATGGCGAAACGATTTATGATGAAGATCGTTATGCGACTATCGTTGTAGATCCTGATCAGAGCATCGAAGAATTTACAATCACCATCCTTCATGAAATGGTTCATGTCAAGCAATATGTCATGAAAGAGCTCAAAGATGGAAAATGGAAAGGCGAAAAATATGAAACAGCCTATACAGATTCTCCTTGGGAAATTGAAGCGTATGAACTAGAGCAGACACTGTTCGACAGTTTTCTAAATAATGAAATAGCCGCACTTACCTGATAGGAGCTTTATGACTGACAAAGACAAGATCAAAGTCTTACTTGAGGGAATCTCTCTCAAGATGAAAGCTCAAACAAAAAGTATCGAGCAAGTCGATCGTGAGCTAGAAGCACTCGCAGCAGTAGCTGTCAATGATGATATCCTTGATGATATTCGTATGAAAGAAAATCAACTCGAAGACATGTATGCTGATCGAAATGCTCTTTGGGTCAAGTATCAGACCCTCCAAAGAAAAATGGAAATGTTGTAATGCCAAATTATGAAAGAAAGAAGAACGCTGGTGATATTGAAGTAAACGATATCATTAAGTGGGGTACATGGAAGTGTGTGTCAGGTGTATTCAATTACAGACTCCATAACGAGAACTACACCAAGCTGTATTTCGAAGATCAAACGAGTGAAGATTTTCATATCTTAGAAAGATTGGAAGTTTGTTAAGTAACGATTTGTTTTCGTTACAAAAAATAATTCTCAAAACTGTGTTGTCTATTTTTGTCAGTAAAGGATAATGATAGTATAGCAAGTGAGGAGAGAGATATGGAATTAACACCTTTTGATAAAGCCCTCAAGGCTGGCCTAGGCTGGTCCGAAGCTCACGAGTATTCAAACTATGTCAGCAAGAAGAACCGAGTCAAGAGGACTGGTCGGACTGCTAACAAAGACTCTTCACGTTCTAAGGTCTATCAGGCTGAATGGAAATTTCAAGATACTTATGACAAAGAAGGTCCAATGGACTTTGTTGATGCTGTCAAGTATGTCGATCGTGTGACGAAGTCTAAGCTGTGGAAAGAGCTGAACGATGGTCCTAAAGAGATCTATGTCGAGATGATGAAAGAGATGAAGTATGCTGCGACTGCTGGTCGTGCTTATGGACATATGATCAAGCTCGCTCCTAAGCATGCTACGAAGTATACAATCCTTCATGAGTTAGCACACTGTGCTGGATTCATGCATCACGATATTGGATTCCGTCAGACAATTGTCAAGCTCGTCAGTCGGTTCATGGGTCGTGATGCTGCCAAGGCTCTTAAGAAAGAGTTCAAGGCTAATGGTCTTAAGATGACAATCAAGAACAAGATTCTTGAGCCACTCGAGTGGGTTGCTGCGAAAGAGAAGATGCAACGTCTTCGTGAGAAAAAAACGGTTGCCCTTGCTTAAGTTATAGAAGATAATATTTGTGTTGGTTAAGGAGAAAGATATGAGTAAGACAGGTCAAGACTTTTTCGATATGCAAGAAGCTGCAATGA
>CALBDR010000294.1 GCA_937927525.1 uncultured Candidatus Melainabacteria bacterium | reverse complement strand
GCTAAGATAATTAAAAGGAACTTTATAAATGAAGGTAGCATTATACGTAAGAAAAAGCTCTGAAGACTCTAGTAAACAGATTCAGAGTATTGAAAATCAGTTAGATATTTTAAAAGCTAAAGCTAAAAAAGAAAATCTACAAATTGTGGAGACCTATCAGGAATCTAAATCAGCAAAAAAACCATATAAACGTGAAGCTTTTAATAAAATGCTTGCTGACTTGCAAGATAAAAAATTCGAGGCAATTCTATGCTGGAAGTTAGACAGGCTCAGTCGTAACCCTATCGAAGGTGGAATAATCCAGCACCTGTTACTTGAAGGTAGTCTTAGTCAAATCATCACTTACGAAAGGCGTTATTATCCTAGTGATAACAGCCTCATGATGAATATGGAACTCGGAATGGCTGCTGAGTATTCACTTGCTCTAGGGAAAAATGTAAAGAGAGGCATGAATTTTAAGGTAAATAAAGGTGTCTACCCTAATACAGCCCCAATTGGTTACTTAAACATCACTAAACCTAATGGAGAGAAAGTTATAGAACTAGATCCAGAAAGAGCACCGATTATCCAAAAATTATGGCGTATGCTTCTAAGTGGAAATACTATCATGGGTGAATTAGTCGAACAAGCAGCGGCTATGGGGCTTAGGACTAGAGCTTCAGCTAATACCCCAGAGAAAAAAGTCTCTAGACACGGTTTGCATTGTATTTTCTCAAATCCTTTCTACTATGGGATGTTCCGCTGGAATAATGAGCTTCATCATGGAACTCACCCAACTATGATCACTAAAGAAGAATTTGATAAGGCTCAAAAAATCATTTCAGCAAAAAAATGCGCTCCAAGGAAAGCCAAATATCAGTTTCCACTTAAAGGCTTTATCCTTTGTGGTGAGTGTGGTGCAAGCGTGACAGCAGAGCATAAAAATAAGAAAAGAGCTGATGGTTCTATCCATCATAGAATTTATTATCGTTGCACTCATAGAAGAAAAGACTATGACTGTAAACAGCCTATGATTATCGAAGCTGAGTTAGAAGAGCAGATTATTGAACTACTAGACTCTATTAAAATCAGTAAGGCTTTTGTCTCATGGGTGAAAAAATGGCTAGTCGATTTTAGTCAAGAACAATCAGAAAAGCAAAAAACGATTAGAGAGATTCAAAAGAATCAGCTTAACAAGATCGATAATCAAATCGAAAGGTTACTTGAGATGAGAATTAATGAAGAGATAGACGCTGAACTTTTT
>CALBDR010000293.1 GCA_937927525.1 uncultured Candidatus Melainabacteria bacterium | reverse complement strand
CTGACTCTTTATTACGAGAGGCTGGTCGCCTCCGAGCCAACTGAGCTATGGGACCAAATCAAAGACTAATTATAACTTATATCTTAATTTTAAAGTCTAGAGTAAATATAAAAACTATAATATTCAGACAGAAAGTTGCTTAAAAAAATATTTGAAAAGTTTTTAATTTTTTTTAAAAATAGGTTTAAAACATTTCAAAACTGGGCATAACATAGTTACAAACAAAAATTATTTATTTTACGAAAGTCTTTATGGTTTTCGTTTTTTTGCTTTTATGGGGAATAAAATCTTTGCTCATGCAGTGGGTCTCATTGAAAGGCATGCAGAAGCTAAGCAGGAGTATTTTTGAATTTATAATAAAACAAACCCAGCAGCTGGAGCTGCTGGGTTTGGCGCAAATTGATGGATTGTAATAAAATTGCTTTTCTTCTTCAACTCCCCCCCTACGGCAAGGCAAAGATGGAAAAATTTTATTAAGCCTTCGATAAGTCTATTAATGATTTTCTTAGGGTTTGTTCTTGCTGAACTTCTTGGTTATAGTGTTGCTCTTCGATTCTAAGCTCACCTAACATAGCTCTTGCTTGATAAAGAAGTTGTCTTAACATTGTTTGGTCCGCTGTGTTACCAGTTACTGTACCTGCAGTACCAGCAAAGTTTTGTAAACCTTGAAGAACTGATGCTTCTAAAGTAGCTCCGTCTGGAACACCTGCGTAACTAGTAGAGATATCCGCTAAGATACTACCTACTGTTTGAGTATCGTCACCTAAAATCGCTTTTTGTAATTCTAGTTCTAATGTATCTACGATTTGTTGTTGCGCGTCGATCTTCGATCTAACCTTCGCTAACTGTTGTGCTGTGTTTATTGCCGCCATCTTTCACTGCCTCCTTGATTATCACTTACACTCACATCATTAAACTATTTCTTGATTAAGAAAATGTTAACTTGTCTTGTGAATTGGGGTAGAATCAATCTTATGATCTATTCTCTTGCCGATTCACATAAACTATATACCCGAAATTTCGAAAATATTCTCTTGAATCTGAAAAAAAAATTAAAATTTTTAAAGTTTTTTGAAAAAAATGCCGAAAATAGACTTTTTGAGGCTATTGAATATAGTTTTTCCAATGGTGGAAAAAGGTTAAGACCAGTTTTGGCGTTAATGACAGCCGATGCGGTTGCAAAAAATAACGAGCCTGGAGATGTTTATCTTAACCCTGCCTTAGGATTAGCGCTTGCTATTGAGTTAATACATTGTGGGAGTTTAGTCCATGATGACTTGCCATGTATGGATAATGATGAATTAAGAAGAGGTAAACCTACAAGTCATATTATGTATGGTGAGGATATGGCTTTACTTGCGGGGGATTATTTATTAGTAAATCCAATCTCTGTCTTTATAGAATACAGTCAAGATAATTTGAGTCTAGATGCAAAATTGGTTCTTAAAGTTAGTCAGAACATATTAATAGCTGTTCAAAAAATGATAATTGGACAAGCTATGGATTTAGAATTAGCACGTGAAAATGTTAATACTGATGAGCAAACGGAAACGTATATAAAGAAGCGTTTTGAAGAATCTAAATTAATGCAAGAGTATAAGACGGGAGCTTTATTATCAGCGGCTATAGTCAATGCAGCGATTTTAGCTGGAGCAACAGATGAAGAAGTTTTTGCTTTAGAAAGATATTCTAAAAATCTTGGATTAGCTTTTCAAATTGCAGATGATATTTTAGATCATACTGCTAGCACTGAAGAGATGGGTAAAAAAACTCAAAAAGATGCTGAGCAGAATAAGCTTACTTATGTCGACATCTATGGTTTAGAAGAAGCGCGCAAAATATCTGAAGACTTAATAAAGGAAGCGAAAGAAATTATAGAGACCACTTCAATTTATTCTGATAAACTAAAATTGATCGCAGATTATGTTATTAGCAGAAACAATTAAAAACAATGGTTATGAAGTTCTAGCTTCTGTTATTCTTGCTAATGTTATTGCACAAATAGTCAAGACTATTATTTATTCTTCAGTTAGAAAGAGGATTATGTGGCATATGTTAATTAACACAGGTGGTATGCCCTCTAGTCATAGTTCTTCGATTGTTGCACTTGCTTGTTCTACAGGTTTAATAGCTGGTTTTGATTCGGTTTCATTTTCGATAGCACTGACTATGTCAGCAGTGGTTATGTATGATTCGGCTGGAATTCGTCGATCTGCTGGTAGACAGGCGGCAGCTTTAAATAAAATCATCCATGAATTGCCTGATGGGCACGATCTTAAGGAAGTTAGTCTAAAGGAACTTTTAGGACATAGTCCGCGTGAGGTTTTAGCTGGTGCTGTGCTTGGTGTTGCTGTTAGCTTTGCTGTGCATTTATTTGTGATTTGAGGTGATGTTATTAACTGCCCCAGTTGAATGCAGGTAAAAAGTAAAATCCTTTTCCAATCAGCATAAAAGTATCTCCTCTTTAAAAATTAAAAATTTTGGGTCTAAGTCCATCCATCAATTGATTATGGAAAAAGGCATAGATGTGCAACATATAATTAAGGTTTAGTAATTTCTTTGTTTTTGAACCGGTAAGCTTATAAATTCATTATTTCAGTGTATAAATTAAATATGAAGAAAGTAATTTTAGCTATTCATGGCTTAGGTGGTAGGGGCGCTTGGTTTGACAATTTGGTGAAAGAGTTGGAATCAGATGAGATTAAGTTTTATTGTCCTGATTTGCAGGGCTTCGGTAAAAATGAGCCTCGAGGGCATTTGGATTCATATCAACAGTGGTTAGAGCAAATTGAAGCACAGTATGAAGAGTTAAAGAAAAAATATCCGGAAGCTGAATTTGTTTTAATGGGGCATAGTTTAGGGGCTGTGATTCTCACTAATCTTCATATTGATCCTGAAGATAAATTGATTTTTTCAGTGCCTGGTTTTAAAGGTGCGAAGTCTACATTTAGTCTATGGTTTACTATTAAAACTATTTGGCAGCTTTTTGAAGACAGGTTTATAAAGCATGAAGATCGTTTAATTCGTTTGCCGAGCTCAAAGGATGAGGCAGATGCTACCGATGAAGACCCACTTAAAGTATACGAAGTTAGTCCTAACCTGCTTTGGCAGATTTTAATGATGTCACAAAATCTTCCAGAGAAGCTATCTAAGTTTGAAAATCCAATGCTATTAATTCAAGTTGAAAATGACTTAGTTGTAAACAACCAAGTCATGGACGAACTTTTCGCTGAAATACCAGCTCTAGAAAAGTCTATTCTAGAGCTTAAGAATACAGAGCATGATTGGATTTGGGACCCTAAAGCTGTGCATCAGGCTGTGCCTGGGATTAAGTCTTACTTAGGAATGAGGTTTTAGTTTAGACCCCAGCTTTAGCTGAAATATTAGGTGCGCACATTTCCTCAGGTTTAACCCACTCATCGAATTGTGTTTCTGTTAAGTAACCTAGAGATATCGCAGACTCTTTGAGTGTTACCCCCTTTTTATGAGCATTTTTCGCAATCTCAGCGGCTTTATCATAGCCGAGATATGGGTTAAGAGCTGTTACTAACATTAGTGAATTGTTTAAATGTTTTTTACAATTCTCTTTATTAGCTTCGATTCCGATTACACAGTTGTTTCTAAATGACTGAGCTGCATCAGTAAGCAATCTTGCGGAATTTAATAAGTTAAAGATCATCATTGGTTTAAAAACATTTAATTCAAAATGCCCTGTCGCTCCACCGAAGTTTATCGCTACGTCATTACCCATAACCTGCGCACAAACCATAGTCAAAGCTTCACATTGAGTAGGATTAACTTTACCTGGCATGATTGATGAACCTGGTTCATTTGCTGGGAGATTTAACTCACCTAAGCCAGAACGCGGTCCTGAACCAAGTAAACGAATATCATTCGCGATTTTCATCAAAGATGCTGCTACTGTTTTTAGTGCTCCTGAAGCCATCACGATAGCGTCATGTGCAGCAAGAGATTCAAATTTATTAGGGGCAGTAATAAAATCCTTACCAGTAATTTCTGAGATTTTAGCTGCAACTCTAACTGCAAATTCTGGGTGTGAGTTTAAACCTGTTCCTACAGCGGTTCCACCTAAAGCTAGTTCAGAAAGATCTGCTAGAGTAGTTTTCACTCTTTCTATACCTTTCTTTAGCTGAGTAGCATAGCCAGAGAATTCTTGTCCTAGACTTAAAGGTGTTGCATCCATTAAGTGAGTTCTGCCGATTTTAGTAATATCTTTAAACTCTTCAGCTTTCTTGTTTAAACTTTCTTGAAGTAGTTCTAAAGAAGGGATTAATGAATCTTCTAAAAATAACTTTCCTGCAATATGCATGGCTGTAGGGAAAGTATCATTAGATGACTGCGACTTGTTAACATCATCATTCGGATGAACAGGGTCTTTAGAGCCTAAAACTCCACCAGCAAACTCTATCGCTTTATTAGCGATAACCTCATTAACATTCATGTTAGATTGAGTGCCTGATCCTGTTTGCCAAACTACTAAAGGGAAATTATCATTTAAATTTCCAGAGATAACTTCATCTGCTGCTTTTGAAATTAATTCAGCTTTATCTTTACTTAGTAAACTTAGATCAGAATTAACCAGCGCTGCTGCTTTTTTTAAGATACCAAAAGCTTTTACTACTTCTAAAGGCATATGATCGTGACCAATTTTAAAATTAATCAATGACCTTGCTGTTTGTGCACCATAATATTTGTTTGCTGGCACACTTAATTCACCCATAGTATCCTTTTCAATTCTTGTTTCCATAGTGTTAATAATAATAGAAAAAAGCTGATCATGGTTGAAAACTTTAAGTTTTTAGAGTGTATTATTTATGATTATAAAAATATAAATTGACATTCTAGGGAGCGAATTTGTAGAATCATTAGTGTTCGTCATGCAAAGTAATTCTTCAAAAGATCCTAAACTCACAAAAGTACTAGTAGTAGAAGATGAACCGCAGATACTGAGGTTGATTGAGTTGGAATTAAAATATGAAGGGTATGAGGTTATCACCAGCTCGGATGGTAAAGAAGCTTTAGTATTAGTAAGAGAACATAACCCAGATCTAATATTGTTAGACTGTATGCTGCCTAGTCTAAGTGGAGAAGAGGTTTGTCTAAAGTTAAGGGAAGAGGGTTTTGATCAACCAATTATCTTTATCACTGCAAAAGATGGTATTGAAGATAAAGTCAAATGTTTAGATAGTGGTGCTGATGATTATTTAGTAAAGCCCTTTGTTGCTGAAGAATTGCTCGCTAGAATTAGGGCTATATTTAGAAGAAAGGCTCCTGGTCAGAGCTCTATTCTGATTTATGGAGATCTTTGGCTAGATCAACTAAGCCGCTCTGCGAAAAGAAAAGATGAAGAGCTTTCTTTAAGAACTAAAGAATTTTCTTTATTAAGAATATTTATGATGCATCCTGAAGAGTATTTAACTCGTGAATTCTTATTTAATAAGGTTTGGGGTTATGATTTTATCGGTGAAAGTAATGTTATCGAAGTTTATATTAGATATCTTCGCTCTAAATTAATGGAGAAAAAGTACGGGAAGTTAATTCATACTAAGCGTGGTTCTGGATATATGCTTAAGCAACCAGTCAAGGCTATGATGATTTAGCCAGCTATTAAACATTAGCTTCCTGCTTAAGAAGAAGACTTTCACAAGTCATTTCAGCAGGTTTCTCTAAATTCATTAAATCTAAGATAGTAGGCGCAATATTTTTAAGGGAATTAGCTTCGTCGTTTTTAAGCTTGTAATTTTTATCTAAAACTATGAAAGGAACTTTATTGGTACTATGTGCTGTCCTAGTAGTACCATCACCATCATACATTTGATCAGCATTACCGTGATCCGCTGTGATTAATAATTTATATTCATTCTCTTCACTAGCTTTTACTATACGGGATAATTGGTTATCAACTTCTTCTAAAGCTTTTAATACGGCATCCCAGTTGCCGGTATGTCCAACCATATCAGGATTTGCGATATTACAAATGATAAGTTGATAATCTTTTTCCTTATTAGCCATAGCTTCTAAAAGACCGTCTGTAACCTCGACTACACTCATTTCTGGCTTAAGATCATAAGTTGCAACTTTAGGGCTAGGCACTAAAAGTCTATCCTCGTTAGGGAAAGGATCTTTTCTTTTTGAAGTTTTAGCATTAATAAAGAAAGTAACGTGTGGATATTTTTCAGTTTCAGCTACCCTGAATTGATTGAAGCCTTTTTTAGAAATCCACTCTCCTAAACCATTTGCAAATTCTTGTCTAGGTAAACTATTCGCATCAAATGCTATAGGTAAATCTAAGTCAGAGCTATATTCTGTAAAACAAGCATAATGTAAACCAGGACGAGATTTTTGAAGTTCTTTAAAACGAGTTGATATTTGGATTGCTCTGTCCGGTCTAAAGTTAAAGAATATAATTGAGTCTTTATCTTCGATTAAACCTTTTTCATTGATTAAAGTAACCTCTACAAATTCATCAGAATCACCGACTACTTTATCTGGATTTTTTTCTGCGTACTCATAATAATTAGCAATAGCCTCCTTTGCAGAACTAGCTTTAAGCGGGGTGAAGTTTTCGAGTTTAGCAGTAGGTGTTTTTAGGATAGTATTAAAGTATTTATCTGTTCTCTCCCAATTCTTATCACGATCCATAGCCCAATAGCGACCTGAAACAGTGGCGATCTGCATTTTAGACTCTAGTCTTTCCATGAGCTTTTCAGCTACCCTAGGTGGGTCATCACGTCCATCACTGATAGCCTGAAGATATACTTGAGATTTATTTAAACCCTTCTTCTCAGCTAGTTCTAGAAGCCCATAAAGATGTCCTAAATGAGAATGAACATCACCTTCTGAGATTAATCCTATGAAATGTAGTTTAGAATTGTTTTTCTTAGCATGTTCTACAGCATCGATTAGAACTTGGTTTTCAAAGAATTCACCAGTTTTTACCATGTCAGAAATCTGAGTGAGTTTTTGTTTAATCGGTCTACCTAAACCGATGTTTTCGTGACCTACTTCAGAATTACCCATAATTCCTTCTGGAAGACCTACATGGGTGCTGCTAGCATTTAAAAGAGTGTTAGGGTATTTTTTGATCAGAGAATCAAAACAAGGAGTGTTTGCAGCTTTAATAGCGTTACCTTTTTTTTCTTCAGAGTAACCCCAACCATCTAAAATTAATAATAGTGCTTTATTCATGCAGCCTAAATTATAGCAATCCAGGTTCAGTTAGCACTAAAAACTTTGCTTTTTAGTGCGTCCTTCAGCTATTTCAGGATGGTACTTTTCAAAGTATTTTTGGTAGATTTCCCTAGCTACAGGTGCACAGATACTCCCTCCGTGACCAGCTCCTTCTCCAAATACAGCTACTGCAATTTCAGGATTATCAAATGGGGCAAATGATACGAACCAAGCATGAGTAGAGTGTGCATAGCCAGAAACTTCGGCTGAACCAGTTTTACCTGCTATTTTCACTTTTTTGTATGGTCCTCTTAAGTTAACAGCGGTTCCAGTCCCACTTTTCACGCAGCGCCTTAAACCTTCATGAACTATGTCATAACTGGTTTCAGAGAATTCTTTATTCTCATAGTCAAATTTTTCTTTACTCTTATCTTTGATGATATGAAGTTGTGGGATATCTCCTCTATTAGCTATACCTGCAATCATTCGTGCAGCTTGAAGTGGAGTTACCATAAGGTAACTTTGCCCAATAGATAGATGAAGAGTGTTCCCTGGGAACCATGGTTCACCCATATGTTTTTTTTTCCAAGTTGGATCAGGGACTATACCACTACTTTCATTGTTTATTTCAATATTAGTTTTAGACCCTAAGCCAAAGCTTCGCCCAGATTTAGCAAGCCATTCAGGCTTCATTTTTTTTGCAATTTGGTAAAAGTAGGTATTCCTAGACCAAGCTAAAGCTTCTTTAATATCCATGAAGTCTTCTTTACTGGTCCAGTCTCCGAAACGAAAGCCCCCAAAATTTACTGCACCACTAACAAATAGTTGTTTGTCAGGGCTTATAACCTGCTTTTCCAAGGCTGTTAGAGCGGTTATCGGTTTCCATATACTCCCAGGAGTGAATCCAGAGGCAGCTCTATTTAAAAATGCTTTTTTCTTATTAAGCTCTTGGTAGATGGAGTAGGGTATTCCTTGAGCAAATAAATTTGGATTGTAGCTAGGCTTACTCACTAAAGCAAGTATTTCGCCATTCTTGGGATTAATAGCAACTGCTGCTCCATGAATATCGCCAAGAGCATTATAGGCAGCTTTTTGAATATCAATATCTATAGTGAGATGAATATCAGAGCCTTTGACAGCGTCATTATGTAGTTCTTTTTGATTCGCTCTTTTAGCAAAGGACTTTCCGTATCTATCCACAAAGATTCGTTTTTCACCATCGATACCACGTAAAGTTTGATCATAATATTTTTCAAGAGCGCTTTTACCGATTTGATCTCTAAGTTTTAGTTTCTTTTTTATCCGATTATTGTCTCTAAGTTCGGCTTCATTAACTTCACCTACATAACCTAAGATGTGGGCAGGAACTGCACCGTATGGATAATATCTTTGTGGCTGACTTTCTACATCGATTCCAGGTAACAGATGAGCATTTTCAAAAATTTGTAATGCCTTATCTACTGAAATGTCATTTGCAAGAGTTATTGGTAAAGGAAGTCTTGAGTTTATATCAGTGATTTGCTTAAGGATTTTTTCTGAGTCTTTACCTGTAAGGAAAGCAAGTCTTGAGGCTAACTGCTCTTTTTCTTTTACTTTTGCAAGAAGCCTAGGGTAGGCAATGATTTTTAGAGCAAGTTTACTCGTCGCTAAAATAGCACCATCTCTATCATAAATTATTCCCCTTGGTGCTCTAACAATAGATGCCTTAGTGGAGTTGTTTTTAGCTAGTACTTTGTATTTTTCGTGTTCAACTACTTGCATCTGAAACAGTCTTGCAGCTAAAACTGCAAAGAGGCTGACACAGACTAAAATTAATATACTTGAACGACTCAATTCAATATAAAGTATACTCTTAGCTATAGTATTACTCAATAGCCAGATTAACGATATATGCAGCAGTTAAAGCCAGGGATTTTATTTGTAGATGAATTGCACAGTTTTAGTAAGACTCAGCAAGATTCCCTTTTGAATGCAATAGAACAAGGTAAAATAATTTTCATTGGGGCGACTACCGAAAATCCAGCAAGTTCAGTTAACAAAGCACTGTTGAGTAGAATTTTGAAGTTTGAGTTGAAGCCACATGGCTTTGAGGATTTACGTAATCTTGTTACTAAGGTAATTAACAAGGAAGGTTTTAGCATTGATCACGATGCTAAAGAATTTTTAATTAAAGCCGCTAGAGGAGATGCAAGGGTTTTACTTAATGCTATAGAGGCTTGTCTTTTAAGTTTTTCTGAAGATGAAATGGGAGCAGATATTTCACTTAAACTTTGTGAAGAGTTAGTTGAGAGAAAGATTTTTTCTGGTGACCCTGATGCTTACTATTCGTGTGTTTCTGCTTTACAGAAATCAATGAGAGGCTCAGATCCAGATGCTTCGGTTTACTGGCTTGAAAGACTTTTGAACGGTGGAGCTGACTTGAAAGCTGTTGCTAGAAGAGTTTTAGTTACAGCAAGTGAAGATGTTGGGCTTGCTGATAATAATGCTCTTCTAATAGCTGAAGCTGCCTATAGGGCAGCTTTAGAGCTAGGTATGCCAGAGGCAAGAATTCCTTTAGCTCAGGCTGTAATTTATATCGCAAATGCTCCTAAGTCAAATGTTTCTTATAAAGCTATGAATATGGCTATGAAGGATTGTAATTCTTTTCCTGAATTTGAGGTCCCAGTTCACTTGAAGCCTGTAAATTACGCTTGTCCAGCTAAGTCTGATAATGAAAAAGAGAACCCCATTACTAAGTATAAATATCCTCATGATTATCCTAATTCTCGAGTAGATCAAGAATATTTACCCAAGGAGCTTAAGGGTAGGAAATATTTTATCGATGGACTTGATAAGGGGTAAAATAGTTAAAGTTAATGATTAAAGTTAAAAATCTAAAAAAATCCTTTGGGGTAAATGAAGTTTTGAAAGATGTTAGCTTTGAAGTAGCTGACGAGGAAGTCGTAGCATTAATAGGTTTTTCCGGCTGTGGTAAAAGTACTGCTCTTAGAATCATAGCTGGTTTAGAAACATATAATGATGGAAATATAACTCTTTCATCAGATAATATTGGAATGAGTTTTCAATACTCTGCATTATTTGATTCACTTACGGTTAGAGATAATATTGCTTTTCCTTTTGAGGTTGGTGAAGATTTACCAGGTTATAGCTTAAAAGAAATAAATATTAAAGTCAGTGATACTCTTAATTTAGTAGGTTTACCTAATATTGAACACCAGTTCCCTTCAGAATTGTCTGGTGGCATGAAGAAAAGAGTAAGCTTCGCTAGAGCTATTATTAACGATCCACAGATTATGCTCTATGATGAACCTACGGCTGGACTCGATCCGATGGCAAGCACAGTTGTTGAGGATTTAATAGTGAAGCTTCAGCGTGAAAAAAAGGCTTCTTCCATAGTAGTAACTCACCAAGCTTCGACTATTAGGAGAACAGCCCAAAGAGTTTTAATGTTATACGAAGGGTATATTGTATGGGAAGGGACTCCAAAGGAGTTGTTTGATTATAATAATGATAATCCTTTTGCTAAGCAGTTTAGAGATGGCGCTTTAGATGGTCCTATGAAGTTGAGGATTTAAATGGTATTAATTATCTAACACACTACCACCGAAGATGGATATTCCTGCTTGAAGTACTTCATCTAGTGCTGCTTCCCTGTCACAGCATGTATCTGTATTATCAATTGCTTCTTGGTTTGAATCATAGGCTTGTGTAGACTTTGATATTGCTGTGGGTTCTTTGCTGACTTGAGGCTCTGCTGAAGCACTCTGAGCTTGTGGCTGGAGTTGACTCTTAGTCTTTGAGCTATCATTCACATCTATTTTAGGCTGAGCTGTATAGGTATTATCAACTGGAGCATCATTTGATAATACAAAATTAATCTGTGTAATACTCTTACTACTAGTTTTATTAATTGCAGTAATGACCTCTGATGATTTAGCCTCCAACTTATTTTTTAGGAATTTGAAACGTTCTGGGATATGAATAGTAGCTACTGAACCATTTGTGGAGTGGAGGCTCGCCTTACTACTAATAAATAAACCTTTACAGCTTGGACTTAATTCTGAAACAAAGTCATTATTTAATGATGAAATATTACTCGGTCGAGTTTCTGAGTTACTTAAATCAATAAAGCCAGATTTTTTTTCTGGTTCAGTAACTACTGGGCTAGTATTCTGTTGAGGGGCTGCCTGACTAGTCTGTGGCAGACTCTCATTTGATGCTGCATTGAAGCTCGGCTTATTCACCGAAAGTGAGGTTTTTGATTGTGGGATTGAAACAGAATCATTTTCAATTTTTTCTAACCTTTCTTTCAATTCTTTTAAAGTTATAAAGTCTTCTCTGAAGCACAGCTTCAAGCAAAGAGTCTGTAATAATTTATTAGCTTGAGTAGTTTGTCTAAGGCTAGAATCTAGTTTTGATAACTCTTCGGCAATATAAACTAATTCACTTTTAGGAATATTGTTTTCATTGATGTGATTGTTTATAGCATTGAATTTTTCATTAGTTTCATTTAAACAAATATTATTAAGAACATTAATACTATTTTGAAATAATTCTTCTGCGATGATATTAGGATTTGAATTTTTTTCTAAGATAGTATTTAATTTAGTAAGTAAGTCTGAATCAGACTTAGAATAAATAGCATTTAATAAATCAATAATTTCATTTTGGGAAACTTTCCCTAAGATTTTTTCTACTAAGGCTTTGTCTATTTCTTTATCATCTTCACAGTAAACACTGATTTGCTCTAAGATACTTAGAGCGTCACGCATTGCACCTTCAGATTCCTCTGCGATAAATTCTAATGCTGAGTCATTAATGTTGAAATTTTCTAATTCACAGATCTCTTTTAAACGGCTTTCGCAATCTTGAACGCTAATAGGCTTAAAGCGGAATTGTTGGCAGCGACTAGTTATAGTGGGAAGCACTTTATGTGCTTCTGTCGTCGCTAAAATGAAAATTACATTATGAGGCGGTTCTTCAAAGAGTTTTAGTAAAGCATTGAATGCTGCATTACTTAACATGTGAACCTCATCTATGATATAGATTTTATAATCACTGTTAATAGCTGCAAGACTAGCTTTCTCGATAAGAGAGCGGGCGTCTTCTACGTGACCATGACTAGCTGCATCGATTTCTATTACATCTAAATCATTTGAGTTTGCAATATTAACGCAGCTAGAGCATGTACCGCAAGGCTCTAAAGTAGGCTTGCCTGGCTCAGCCTTATTTTTACAATTAATAGATTTAGCTATAATCCTTGCGGTACTGGTTTTACCAGCACCGCGTGGACCTGTTAATAAGTAAGCATTAGCAAGCTTATTATTATTAAAGGCGTGCTCTAAAGTTTCACGGACAGAGTCTTGTCCGATAAGATCACCTATAGTTTTAGGTCTGTATTTTAGAGTAAGCATAAATTATCGTTTGAGTATATTAGTAACGATTACATAGCCATGATGTTGTAACCACAGTCTACGTGAAGGATTTCACCAGTTACACCACCAGATAATGGACTCGCTAAGAATAGTGCAGAACCTGCAACTTCTTCTACAGCTACGTTTCTTTTCATGGGAGAAACTTCAGCGTGGTGATTTAACATAGAAGTGAAATCAGAGATCCCTCTTGCAGCCAATGTTTTAACTGGACCAGCAGATATACCATTAATTCTGATGTTGTCTGGACCTAGGTCTTGAGCTAAGTATTTAATACCAGCTTCTAAGCTAGCTTTAGCGATACCCATCATGTTGTAGTTAGGAACTACTCTTTCAGCTCCTAAGTAAGTTAAAGAAAGTATAGAACCACCAGCAGCTGCTTGCATTAATGGTCTAGCTGCTCTAGCCATAGCTGTTAATGAATAAGCTGAAATGTCCTGTGCTAAAGCAAAGTGCTCTCTTTGAGTACTGATATAGCCACCCTCTAAAGTTTCTTTAGGGGCGAAAGCTAAACAGTGAACCATAACGTCTAATTTTCCACCAAATCTTTCTGATACAGCAGCGAAAGCTGAATCTATATCAGCGTCTTTAGTAACATCACACTCTACGATAAGTGGATCATTCATGTCTTTAGTTAAATCCGTAATAGTGTCTTTTAATCTTTCACCTTGATAAGAGAAGGCAACTTCAGCACCAGCTTCATAGAAAAGTTGAGCGATTCCCCATGCAATACTTCTTTTATTCGCTACACCTGAGATTAGGACTTTCTTTCCAGCCAGGATTTGTGAATATGGACTACTAGTTTTTACTTCAGTTTCAAGCATCGCTAACAATTCTAGCATTTTCCTTGCTATCATTGGTAAGCATGGCAAATATTGTAGTAGTTGGTGCCCAATGGGGTGATGAAGGAAAAGCTAAGATCGTAGATCTTTTAGCAGAAGATGCTGGTTTTGTAGTTAGATACCAAGGCGGAAATAATGCTGGTCACACAGTTACCGCAAATGGGAAAAAATATAAATTCCATTTAATTCCTTCTGGAATACTTTATCCTGGGAAAAAATGTTTTATTGGTAATGGAACTGTAATTGATCCTAAGTCTTTATTGAAAGAAATGAAAGCTTTAGAAGATGAAGGAATTGATTTAAGTAATCTTAAAATCAGTTCGTCTGCTCATGTGACTATGCCTTACCATATTCTTCTTGATCAAGCTAATGAAGAAGCTCGCGGTGATAAGAAAATTGGGACTACGGCAAGAGGAATTGGTCCCACTTATACAGATAAAGTTGCACGTGCTGGAATTAAAATTAATGATCTTTTAAATAAAGATGTTTTAAAAGAAAGACTTGAATTGGTTCTTCCACAAAAAAATAAAATTTTGTCTAAAGTTTTTGATAAGGAAGAGCTTAAGTTAGAAGAAATTCTTGAAGAGTATTTAGGTTTCGGTGAACAGTTAAAGCCTTTCGTGGCTGATGTTTCTTTAGAGTTATGGAATGGAACTAAGCGTGGCGAGAAGATTTTATTTGAAGGTGCTCAAGGAACTCTTCTAGATATAGATCATGGTACTTACCCTTTCGTAACTAGTTCTAACCCTATTGCTGGTGCCGCAACTACTGGTACTGGACTTGGTCCTACAGCTATTAACCATGTGATTGGTGTTGCTAAAGCATTTAATACTAGAGTTGGTGAAGGTCCTTTCCCTACCCAGGTTGATGGTGAAGAGGCTAAAATCTTAGTCGCTGAAGGTACACCATGGGCTGAATTTGGTACTACGACTGGTCGAGCTAGAAAAGTAGGTTGGCTTGATTTAGTTTTACTAAAGCTTGCAGTAAGAGTTAATGGTTTAACTAGTGTTGCTATTACTAAGCTTGATATTTTAGATGATATCGAGAACATAAAAGTTTGTGTTGCTTATAAAAATACTAAGACTGGTGAGATTTGTAATGATTTTCCAGCGGCAGCTAATTTAGAAGATTTTGAACCGCTATATGAAGAATTTGCGGGGTGGAAATCAGCTGAGTCTAAGTGTTTTGGTGCTAGATCGAGAGAGAGTTTACCTGAAAATGCCAAGCTTTACTTGGATTTTATTGAGGATTATTTAGATACCCCTGTGAGTATTATAGGAGTAGGTCCTGGGCGTGATGAGATTATTATCGAGAAGAACCCTTTTAAGGCTGAAGAACTTTCAGGTGTTAATTAGAACTGCTTAAACAAATACTCAAGAATACTTTTCCTAATCCTTGCATTTGTAGGTGAAAAAATAAAAAATATTAACAGTAAAATAATGATAATGCTGATTATTACTGATTATAGTAAACTCCAGTGAATTTGATTTAGGGTTCTTCGAACTTATACTTAAGCCACCTTTAACAAAAAAATGATTTATCTAGTTGCAGACGTTTTATAGTCCAAATGGAGTAGAAATATCAAAGTTGAATATCAAATTTTTATTAAAAGGGATTTATAGGTATATATATGGTTTTAGTTCAGAAAGTAAAGAATATTACAGCAGATGCATACCGGAAATTTATGGATTATTTCGATAAGGATATGTATAAAGTATTTAATCAAACCCGTCCTCAGGACTTAGTTAAACAAATGTATAGTCGTAAAGACAAGTAGTTTTAGACAATTTTTTTCATTATTTGATGGCTTAGTTTACTTACTGAGCTCCTTGGTAAAATTCTTGGCAAAAGAGTACCGATTTTATTCATAAATCCATGCACGGCAGTGGTTTTTTTACCTTTTTTAAGTGATTTAACGGTATATTTAGCGACATCAGCTGAGCTTGCGACTAATTTTCGATCTATTTTCAAAGATTCCATATCTGCTCTGACTTGAAACTCAGATTCAGTTATTCCAGGACATATACAGATTATTTTAGTTTTTAATTGTTGTGATTTGATTTCTTCAGAAATGGCTTCCGTAAAGCTTAGTACAAAGGATTTTGTTGCTGCATATACCGCCATGCATGGAATTGCTTGAAAAGCAGCAGTTGAAGCAATATTTATCAATGCTCCGTCTTCAGAAGAACAAATATCGTTTATAAATAAGCGGCTTAATTTCGTCAAGCTAAGTATATTTAGATTAATCATAGTTTCGATTTTTTCTAGATTAGAGTCTCTAAACTCAGTTAAATCACCAACACCTGCATTGTTAATAAGTACATCAATTTTTTCGATATGAGCTTTTTTTAGAAGTTCAATAGTTTCTGTATAAAGCTCATTTGCACTTTCAGGCTTACTTAAGTCTTTGACTATATACTCAGCTTGAACATTAAACTCAGCATTGATATATTCTTTTAGCGCCTGTAGCCTTTCTTCTCTTCTCGCAACTAAAATAAGGTTATAACCCTCTGCTGCAAAGCATTTACTTAGTTCATAGCCTATGCCACTCGAGGCACCTGTAATTAAAGCTGTTCTTTTTTTCATGTTGCAAACTCTGGTATTCGGTTAAAGAGTTCTCTTGCAAAACTTACTACGTACTGCGTTATCCAACCACCTACTATGAGATAGGTGATAATGAGAACTATAAACTTAGGAACAAAAGTTAAGGTTTGTTCTTGAATTGAAGTGATGGTCTGGAAAATACTAACAACAATACCTACCACTAAGCCAGGAATAAGTATAGGAACACTGATCATCGCAGAAACGATTAGTGTTTTGTTCGTAAGTTCAAGAATTAAAGTGTCCTTCACTATTGATAATTATATTCCCTGTTGAAGAATCTGGCTATTTATTGACCAACATAAAAGCTTTCAACTAGGTTTTCTGAAATTATATTCCAGCCATCAACAAGTATGAAGAGGACAATTTTAAATGGTAGAGAAATTGTCGCTGGTGGCAGGAACATCAGACCTATAGATACCAAGGCACTGGCTGAAATCATATCAATAACAATAAATGGTAAGAATAATATAAAACCAATTTGAAAAGCTTTTTTCAGTTCACTCAGGATAAAAGCTACCATTAAAACATGCATTGGTAAATCTTCAGGCTTATCAGGTTGATCGATATGAGCAACCTTAATCGCTAGTTTCAACTCAGTTTCTGGAGTTTGTGACAGCATAAATTCTTCTAATGGATCAAAAGCTTTCTTTAGAAAAGTTCTTTCATTTATTTCTCTTGTAAGGAAAGGCTGTAAGGCTTCATCATTAATTCTTTTAAAGTAAGGATTCATTACTATAAATGTAAGGATTATCGATAAACCTATTAAGACTTGTGTTGGTGGTAGACTACCTAAACCTAGAGCTTGTCTTAGTAAGCCAAATACTATAACAAAGCGGATAAAACTAGTGGTTAAGAGAAGTATAGAGGGAGCAACACTTAAAATCGTTAATAAAACAAGTATTTGTATACCTAATCCCACTCCCTGGGGACTGCCATCACCAAAGGATATATTTAAACCAGGAGCTGCATTTGCAGCTAGGTTGCTAGATAAAACAATGAATAAAGTTGATAAGAAAATACGCACTTTGTCTTTATGGTAGCAGTATTATAAGCTTAAGACAAAAAAAATCAGGAACCTTTATAGCTCCTGATTTTAATAATAATCGAGTAATAAAGAATTACTTAGATGATTCTAAAATAGCTTTAATTTTTTTTGTTAAGCGACTTTTTAATCTAGCAGCTTTATTTTTATGGTAAGTACTACCTTTAGCACCCTTATCGATAGCTTTAAATACTTGAGCTACAGCAGCAACTACGGCTTTTTCATCGCCTGCTTCAGCAGTTCTTAAGCTTGACTTGATCAAAGTTCTTACCTTTGATTTTAATTCGATGTTTACTTTACGGTTTCTTTCACCAATTTCAACTCTTTTCTTAGCAGATTTAATATTTGGCATAGGAAAAATAATAATAACACATCATGTTATGCTTTTTCTATAAATTATGTCGGGACCGATATGTATATTTGAAAAGGAACAATACCCACTAATCCGCGAGGCAGCGGCCCAAGCAGGGGAGATTCTACATTTGGTAGGTGAGCGTGTTAAGCCAGGGGTAACATTACTTGAACTTGATGCTTTTGCCGAAGAGTGGATTCGTGATCAAGGTTCTATCCCTACTTTTAAAGGCTATATGGGATTCCCTAATACATTATGCACTTCGGTTAATGACAATATAGTTCACGGCATTCCTAATGATAGAGAACTTAAGGAAGGTGACATTGTCAGTATTGATGTTGGTGTAACTGTTACTAAAGATTTTAATGGTAAGCCTTTTACATATGTTGGGGATAATGCTTTTACTTTTCCTTGTGGTGAAATTAGCGCTAAATCTAAGCGTCTTTTAATGGACACCAACAGGGGGTTGTGGGCCGGACTTGATGCTATTAGAGCTGGAGGGTACATTAGTGATATTGCTTCTGCTATTGAAAAAATTGCTCATGAGAAAAGATATGGTAATGTAATGGAATTTGGTGGCCATGGCATTGGTCCTGAATATCACTGCCAACCATTTATTCCTAACTTTACTGAATATTTCAAGCACTATCCTGATGATCAAATAAAAGTAGGTATGGTGCTAGCTGTGGAGCCTATGTTTAATTTAGGTACATCAGCTGTTAAAAAACATAAAGATGGCTGGACTATTACTACTGCTGATAGAAAAAACTCTGCTCACTTTGAACATTCTGCTTTAGTAACCGAAGAAGGCATTGAAATCATTACAGATGTTCGTAAAACCCGTAATATCTTCCAATGAAATACTGTTGAATCCTAAATATTTGTAAATTTAAACACAAAGTTTAACTTTTTTTATTGGTTGATGCTATTTTTAAATGTTGGTGCTAATGATTTAGCTAGCGTTGTTCGTCATATTAATCAAGGAGAAATATTAGTTGTCTAAAGAAATAATTGAAATGGAAGGTACTGTAATTGAAACTGTTCAGGGTGCCAAGTTCGTAGTACGTTTAGATAATGATCATGAAGTATTAGCTAGTATTTCTGGAAAGATTAGAAAGAACTATATAAAGATTTTACCCGGTGATAGAGTTAAGGTTGAGCTCACTCCATATGATTTAAAGGTAGGAAGAATCACTTATAGGGTAGCTAAAAAGAAACCAAACACTGAAGCTGGGAGTTGAATTGTTAAGTAAAACATAAATAATTCATAAATTAGTCAAGTGGTATGGTAGAATTTTGATTTTGTTAAATAGGACAAGTACACACAATGAAAGTTAGGTCGTCAGTTAAGAAAATTTGTTCCAAATGCAAGGTAATTCGCCGCAAAGGTAGAGTTATGGTTATTTGTGAAAACCCAAAACATAAACAAAGACAAGGATAAAGTGAGAATATGCCCAGAGTAGCCGGAGTAGATTTACCGAATAAAAGAATCGTCATTGCCTTAACTTATATTTATGGTATAGGTTTGACTAGAAGTCAAAGCATACTAAAAGAAGTAGGTGTTGATGAGAGTGTGAGAGCAAATGATCTTAGCGAAGAAGATTTGATAAAAATTCGTGACGCGTTAAAGCAGTATGAGCTCGAGGGTGATCTTCGTAGAAGAATTGGTCTTGATATCAAGAGATTGATTGAAGTTAATTGCTACAGAGGTATCAGACACAGAAGAGGTTTACCTTGTAGAGGTCAGAGAACTAAAACTAATTCTAGAACTAGAAGAAGTAAGAAGAGAGTTGCGGTTCCTGGTAAAAAACAACCTGGTAAGAAGTAATTAATTTAAGAGGATTTTAAAATGGCAGCAGTTAAAAGTAAGTCTAAAGATAAAAGCAAAGCTAAAAAGAATAAAAGATCAGTACCTAAAGGTGTTGTTCACATTAGCTCAACATTTAACAACACAATTGTAACGAATACGGATACGGCTGGTGGTGCTATCGCTGCTTCTTCAGCAGGGGCTGCTGGTTTTAAAGGTTCTAAGAAAAGTACTCCTTTCGCTGCTCAGTTAGCAGCTGAGGCTGCTGCTCGTAAGGCTGTTGAATCATATGGTCTTAAGGAAGTTGAAGTTTTAATTAGTGGACCTGGTGCAGGTAGAGAAACTGCAGCAAGGGCTATACAACAAGCAGGTTTAAAGGTTACAGTAATAAAAGACGTAACTCCTCTTCCACATAATGGGTGTAGAGCACCTAGTGCAAGAAGAGTGTAGAATCTATTAGTAGGAAGGTTTCAAATATGGAAGATATTGAATTAAGAATAATCGTTGATGAACAAGCAGATGAAGGTGGTAGTGTACGCGGGACAGTTGTACTTGAGCCTTTATTCAGAGGTTTCGGCCATACCGTAGGTAATATATTAAGGAGAATTCTTTTATCAAGAATTTTGGGTTCTGCTGTAACTCACGTAAGAATTGAAGGGGTTAATCACGAATTTACCTCTTTATCAGGGGTATCTGAAGATGTTCTTCATATCTTACTGAATTTAAAACAATTAATTGTAAAGATGGATACAGAGGAGGCTAGAACTTTAACTCTTAAAGCTTCTGGTACTCAAACTGTAACCGCTGCACAAATTGAATGTCCAGCTGATGTTGAGATAATTAATCCTGAATTAGAGATTGCTAATTTAGCCCCAGATGGAAATTTAAATGTGGAGATTACAGTAGCTAGAGGTTATGGTTACGTAGTTTCTGAAGAGCATGAAGCTGTCGTTTCTTTGGATGTAATTCCTGTTGATTCAGTTTTCACACCTATTAAAAATGTAGCTTACACAGTAGAAGAAGTTCCTGGTCCTTCTGGTCAGTCAAACGACTATGATAAACTTTCAATGGAAATCTGGGGAGATGGTTCTGTGGCAGTAAGAGACGCTATTGGTCAAGCTGCTGCCCAAGTTACTGGTTTAATGAAGGCTATCATTGACTTCACTGGTTCTAAAGTTGGTGTAGTTAAGACTGTTGAAGAAACTACTCAAGAAGAAGAAACACAAGAAGAAGATAAAGCTAACAATGTTAGTGTCGAAGAACTTGAGTTGTCAGTTAGATCTTATAATTGTTTAAAGAGAGCAAATATCAACAACTTATCAGATCTATTAAAGTTAACTGACTTTGATTTAATGAATATTAAAAACTTCGGTAAGAAATCAGCGGAAGAAGTTTTAGATAAGTTAGAGTCTATGGGCTATAACTTAAAGAGCAGAGATTCTGCTTTAGTTCATGGAGAGTTTTAGTTAACTAAAAATATAAAATAAATTGCATAATTAAAGGTTTAAATCATGAGACATAGAAAAAAGAAAAGACAATTAAATAGACCAGCTGACCAAAGAAAGGCAGCTCTTAGAGCTTTAACTACATGTCTATTAAGAGAAAAACAAATTAATACTACTCTTGTTAATGCTAGAGCCTTAGTATGTGAAGTAGAAAAAATGATTGGTTTAGCTAAGCGCGGTGATCTTCATGCTAGAAGAAAAGCTGCTGGATTTATCTATGATAAAGAGGTTGTTCAGGATTTATTTGATGCTGTAGCTGAAAGATATAAAGAGCAAAAATCAGGCTTCACTAGAATTATTAAGAGTGGCTTCCGTCGTGGAGATAATGCTCAGCTAGCTGTTGTTCAGTTAGTGTAAATTTTGACTTATTATTAATAAGACTTTATTTTAGTCAGATAATATGCTATAAATATATCCAAGACCATACTTCTCCCCCCCCCTGAGTATGGTCTTTTTTTTGTTTTTATAATAAATCTCTTATTAAATCTGAACTCTGATATCGTTCTTGGCCCATCAAAGATTGATATATAATCTATATTTGAATGATAAATTAGTTTGAAAAAGGATTGAAATGAATATAGCATTAAGCTATAGAGTAAGGAAAGCTGAAATTGAGGATATCGACTCTATTGCAAAGTTACTAAAATATTTCTCTGATAAAAGACTATTATTACCGAAAAGCACAGATGATCTTTATAGACAGATTCGAGGATTTAGAGTAGCAGTGGCCGAAGATCTCCATTCTGGAAAAGATAGAGTAATTGGTTCCGCTCATTTAGATATTTTTACTGAAAATTTAGCGGAGGTTAAGAGCCTTGCTGTAAGTCCTAATTATCAGGGCTTAGGTGTCGGTAAACTATTGGTACAAGATTGTGAGAGAGAAGCTAAGGGTATCTCGATAAAGAAAGTTTTTGCTTTAACTTATCAGGTTGACTTCTTTAAAAAATTAAATTACGAGCCCATCGACATTAATTCATTACCAGAGAAAGTTTTTACAGAATGTGTAAATTGTCCGTTTTTTGGTAAGTGTAATGAAAATGCTTTTATAAAAATGCTGTGATTTACTTAAGCCAAAGCTTCTTCTAACTTTAGGCTAAGTTCTTTATTATTCTTAAAAAAATCTTTTATAGTCTTACAAACAAACTGAACTTGTTCAGTTGTTAGTTCTGGGTAAACTGGTAAAGAAAGAATCGAATTAGACGCTTTTACAGAATTAGGGAATGCTTCAGCAGAATAGTTCAAGTATTTATAAACTTCTTGTTCGTGAAGAGCTAGAGGGTAGTATATCTCAGAACCAATTTCATTATCAGATAAAAATTCTTTTAATTGATTTCTATGAGATGCAGATTTCTCAGAGTCTGGGCTAATTAGAACACTAAACTGATGGTATATGTGAGTGCTATAATATTCTTTTTTTGGAAGTCTAATAATTCCAGCTTTCTCCAAGTCGGCTAATTCATTAAAATATATTTCAGCGTTTTTTGCCCTAGATTCATTCCATTTATCAATAAATTTTAATTTAGCATTTAAAATAGCTGCTTGGATTTCATCCAATCTACTATTAACACCAAGTTCTGAGTGATAATACCTTTTATCTGAACCATGAGCTTTGATTCTTCTAAGTCTAGATGCTAACTCATCGTCATTGGTAGTCATAAGACCACCATCTCCTGCACAGGAAAGGTTTTTTGTAGGGTAAAAGCTGTAAGTTCCTATATCTCCTATTGTTCCAGCGTTAGGCTGCCCTAGCTCAGCTCCAATATACTTAGTTCCAAATGCCTGTGCTGTATCTTCAATGATTTTTATATTATTTTTTCTAGCAATAGCTAAAATGGCATCCATGTTAGTGGCTTGGCCAAATAAGTGAACTACAATAATAGCCTTAGTTTTATCAGTAATTTTCTCTTCAATTTTTTCTGGAGAAATATTGAAATTATTTAAGTCTATGTCAGCAAAAACTGGTTTTGCGCCAACTTGGTCAATAGCTTCAGCACTGGCAATATAAGTAAAAGGTGTCGTAATAACCTCATCACCAGCTTTAATATCTAAAGCTAAAAGTGATATGTAGAGAGCATCAGAGCCATTTGCACAAGATATAGAATGCTTAGCTCCTAAAAACTCAGCTGAATTTTTTTCAAATGAGTTTACATGCTCAGACATGATATACCTTCCACTGCGAAGAATATCGATGACTACTGGTTCTATCTCAGTCTGAATCTGAGCGTATTGGGCTTGTAAATCTAATAAAGGGACTCTCAAGCTTGGTTTTGCTTAGCCTTTTTTTGCTTTCTTTTTAATACTTTTTCAGCTCTTTTCATTCCTGGCTGTTGCTTATCTGGGTTGATTTTTTTTGACATAATATGTGCCTCGAATCGACTATTTTAACATATAAGAATCTGATTAGTTCAATTTATTAGTTTTTAAAAATATTTAGAGAAGATGCTCTTTTTCAAACTGTTGCTTCTTCAAGCCTTAAAATCTCAAAGAATCCAGGAAATGAAGTGTTTACAAATTCACTTTTAATAATTTCCACATTTTTTTCAGAGTGAAGCCCAGCTATAGCTGAACTCATCGCAATTCTGTGGTCACCATTACTGTTTATGGCCACTGTTGCTCCACTATCTTTAGCACCAGGGAAGGCTTTGCCTGCTAGTCCTTCAATAATCATACCGTCTTCAGTCTCTTCAACATTTACTCCTAGAAGCTTAAGCATATTTACTGTAGTTGCTATACGGTTAGATTCTTTAACTTTTAGTTCTTCCGCATTTTTAATTACTGTAGTACCTTCAGCTTGAGCTGCAAGGATAGAAATTACAGGTATCTCGTCGATTAATCGAGGAATTAAATTGCCACTTATTTCACAGGCTTTAATGTTAGAAGATTTTACAATGATATCTGCCCTGGGTTCACGAGCCTCATCCCTGATATTTTCTACACGAAAATCAACTTTCATCATAGTTAAAACATCTAAAATTCCAGTTCTGGTAGGATTTATGCCAACATTCTCTAATATTAGTTCAGAGTTTTCACAGATAGCTCCAGCTACGATAAAGAAAGCTGCACTCGAAATATCTCCTGGAACCCTGATTATTTGTGCAGAAAGATCTTTCTCTGGTTTTTTAATACTTACTTCGAGGCTACCACTGTGGTGGGAAATTGGTGAACCAAAGTATTCAAGCATTCTTTCCGAATGATCTCTAGATTTTTCTGGTTCGATAATCGTAGTTACACCTTCAGCATTTAAGCCAGCTAACAATAAACAAGATTTCACCTGTGCAGATGCTATCGGTGATTTATAAGTAATTCCTTTAAGATTATTTGTTCCATGAATTAATAGTGGAGCTTTACCATCTTGAGAGTCTATTGAGGCGCCCATGTCTGTCAGAGGATTGATAACTCTTTTCATCGGTCGAGAGCTAAGTGATTCGTCACCAGTCAGTTTAAATTCAAATGGAAGTCCAGCAAAAAGACCTGAAAGTAGTCTCATTCCTGTTCCTGAATTACCTAAGTAGATTTCTTCTTTTGGCTCTTGAAGAGCGAGCATGCCTTTTCCATTTATTCTTAGGGTCGGATTATCAGGAGTGCCGTAATAAGTTTCAATTTCTACTCCGAGTGCTTCAAAAGCTTTCTGAGTACAGATACAGTCTTCACCAGTTAAAAAATTGGTTACTTCAGTTCTACCTTTAGCTATTGATCCAAAAATTATTGACCTGTGAGAAATTGATTTATCACCAGGTATTTTAATGGATTTTTTAAAGTTTTTGATTTTTGAAATTACAGGATTAGCCATCGTTAGCTATTATAGCCCATTAATCTATACAGCCATTACCGAAAGTTGAAGCTCCAGCAGCAAAAGCTTTTCTTAGTAAGTCTAAGTATTTAGTTTGGATAGTCGTGATATCGAGTGGGTTTACTTTTCTTTCTTTAGAGTCAGCAATAATCTGTGACATGCTGTAAGCAATTCCTAGTCTAGGAACAGCAGCATCATTTCTCCTTGCTAACATTAAATCACGTTCATCGGGGCTGTTTTGTAGTAATTCAGTAAGCTTTACTTTTTCAGGGTTAGCTACAGGATATTTTTTAATGTGAGCTATGAAGTTTCTGGTTGCTTGGTTCGCAGTGATGAGTTTTTGTAGAAGAACATCTTCTTCTGGTTTATAAGTATCTGAAATCTGTCCTTCAATAACGGCTCTAGCAGATGAGTAAATATCCAGATCAGCAGTGAAAATACCTCTTTCAAGAGAATCCATGATGTGTTGAGTTAATCTTGCTTCTTGGGAGTTTTGATTATAGTGATAGTAATATTGCAATATCTCTACCAGGTTCTTATTCTCAATTAAACCTTGATAACCATAGAAGGAAACATGGTTACCACCTATAAGATTAAACATCGCAGAATATGGAATGGCGCGGACATCCGCTAGAGTGTTAAGTATATCTTCAACTGGAAGCTTATTTGCAAAAAGATTTAAGTCATTATTGTATCCATCTTTACTTAAAACTTCTTTTATCTTTGTTCCAGAGCGGCTTGTCGGTCTACTTGCGATATTAAATAAATCCAAATATATAAGAGGTGATTTTATAACATGGTTAAAGTATTCCCTTAAAACCTTTTCACTAGAACATTTATCATCTTTATCTAGATCTAAGCCCAATACCTCAAATCTAAGTTTTTCACGAATATGTTGAATCATATTTGTAATTTCTTTTACAAAGACAGGGTCTAAAATCATAAGTGATTTATTTTCTTTGAAATTATTCAGGAAAGTGTTTCGAGCAGAGATTTCTGAAACTGCAGCGATAAAATCTTGGATGATTTCATGACTTCTGAAAACGGATACTAATTGTTGAGCACCACCACCTTGTAGGGTTCTCTCATAGTGTGCAAAACTGCCTAGAGGTTGAGTGCAAGTAGCTGTAGTCTTGAATTCTAAGCCACCACCCCTTTCTACAGGTTCCCCCCAACCATCAAAGCTAATAAGTTTGATTTGAGCAAACTCGTAAGAATAGTACTTAGCAGTTTCTAGCCATAGGTTCTTTTCATCATCAAATTCAGATTCAAAGTAAGTTATAAATTGCTCAAGACTTAAGCCCACAACTTTATTTTCAAGTGAATAATTATCCTCTAATTCTGGATTATAGAGTTTTTGCCACTTCTCAAGTTCTGAGGCATCGTTATATAAATGCTTCATTAAAAAGGAATTAAAAATATTTACTGTAATAGCATCTAACTGCTTAGAGCGGAACATTTCCCATTGAGATGCAGTGAAGCCATTTTGTTTACCGCTATCTGAAGGTCCACGCATTTTAATAAACTTAAAAGCATTTTTCAATAGGTACCTTCTCCATACTGGATTCAACAGTGCTTCAATAGTGCACTGATAAGAATTTCTTAGATCGATGATTTGTTCTGTAAGTGGAACTATGTCTAGCAAGTTCTCAGAGCGAGGGTGAAGTATAGTATCGAAATTAAAACCTCTAAAGCAAGTTATAAGTAAAAGAGCGTTCAACATGTCTTCAAAGCAAGTATTCATACTGATAATCTGTCTCTTTATACCTCCAGCTGAAATTAAACTTAAAAGCTCTAAGGTTTGCAAAGCTTTAGCTTCATTTTTATCTGAAGAGTCTTTTAATTCATTAACAGTAGCTTTAATGTTTTTAGGAAGATCTGTTAATCTTTCATCTGGATTGATTAAGAACTTAGTTTTTTCTTCGATTTGTCCATAATTTTCAAAGTTTAGTAACTTTTTAACTAAAAGGTTTATAATCTCATTTCCTTGTCGAGTATGTCCTTTCGAACCAAACCTACCAAAGATTTCTACTTTTTTAATGAGTTTTTCAATTTCTTTGGTGTTGACCCCCTCTTTATTAGCCATGATTGCTTTTAAAGGCTTTAATAATATATTATCTATAGAAAACTTATTGAAGTTAAAGTTAAAGTTGTATTTATCCTCTCCATATATTTCTGAATGGAGCATTTCGAGTTCACTAATAAACCTAGATAGTGGACTTAAGATGTGATATTCGATAACTAATCTGTATGCAAGCTTGTTTGCACCTAATTCAGGGTGTTTTGCTAATATAGATTCATAGAGATTTTTAAATTCTTCATCGATAAAAAGTGTTTTGCTTGGCAAGTCTTTATCTGAAGAAAAATCGTCACTGAGAGTTTTCCATAGTCTTTGGAGATCTAAATAGTACTTTTGGAAAAAGAATAGGTTTTCTTGAACTAAAGCCTTAAAGTGCTCTTGAGCACTTACAGTTGGGTTACCATCAATATCTCTAGCCACCCAGCTATGTATTTTAAAAAACTCTGGACAGAATTTAAATTTTTTATTTAAGACATTTGATATTTCTGTTTCAAGTCGAATTAATTTTTCTGGAATTATTTCATAGATTTGGTTTATTGCATCTAAAAAATTCTGAGACTCATCAGATGGTTTTAATTTGTTTTCGTTATATGGCTTAACTCTAACCATGTGTGAGATTGAAGCAGCTAGGTCTTCCTGGATTCCTTTTAACTTATGTTCCAACACTAAGTTATTTTCACCATCTCTTATGACTTCAGCAATTTCCTGAACTCTAGAGATCATGTTAGCTATATGGTACATATAATCAGGTTGAATTCCTGCTGTGGGGTGTGCTGTAAGTACTAAGCTTGCAGAGATATCTTTAGTAAAAACATCTTCTAATTCAGATTTTGAAATTCCCATATCGAGTAGGTTTTCAATAAGATCTTTACTAAAAATTTTGTCTGATTCTAGAGTTTTAGTTACATCTGCACTTGCTGTGCTTGATTGGTTTAGTAACAGATAAGCTTCTAATACCCAGGATATTAGTTTGAGTCTATGCTCTGGTGCAATAGAAGCATCATTCATAAATTCAATTATTTTCTCTGGAGATCTACCGTTATCTTGTAACAATTTTCTACATTCAGTAATAAGATCTATGCATTTATATGCAAGTTCTTTTCTTAGAGTAGGGTCAAGACTTATATGTTCATCAACGCTGATTCTATTCCAGACCTGTTTACCTATGGTATTACCAATGATCTTATATAAAGAGCGGATAGATTTTTTAATTGCCATGCTCTTATTAGTATATCCTGTCTATAAAATTACAAAAAAAAGAAGCGACGGCTTTGTCGCTTCTTTTTAAAATCAACCTGCCTTGACTAACAAAAGTGATAAGGAGATGATGGGAGATATCTTATGCATGAGGGATCTTTCATTCATCAAGGCAAGTATTTGTTCATCGGGGGGATATCATGATTTGTGTATATACAAATATGTATTGTGGTTTTTTTGATACCAAATTGTGAAAAATATCTATAATTTAGTTCTTTGGGAAATTGTTAAATGCACTGTAGTCATTGCTAGAAGAGAGTCCTAGTGATTTCCTTAGTAACTTACAAGTCCAAACTTTTTTAATCAAATTTTCTAATCTTATGAAATATGCTTCTTGTTCGTGATAAATAATGATTTTATGATTAAGTGAGTCTGATTCGATATTTTCTATTAATTTAGTAACTTCATCCTTAGAAACTATTAGTTTCTTTTTTGATTCTGAAATTTTAGTAGTAAATGTTAAAAATTCTTTATTTACAACTAAGTTTAGTTTGACTTTTAAGGAGCTTAAGAGATCGTGTTTAATATATAGGTAAGCTAAATTTTTAGTGTTAAGTTCAAATTTACTGTTCTTATTTTCTGATTCCAGCTCTAATTCTTCAAGATTTTCTATTTGAATCGGCAGTATTAAGGAAATATGCTTTAAGCTATCATCCTCTTTAATACTGAAGTTTAACCTGTTTAGTTCTGAATCCATCCGCTTTAATTAAAAATGGAATATAGTTAAGCTTTAATTAAGCCTAATATAATGCTTAGGGTTATCTTGAGTTTAGCGCGGTGTTTAAGATTTGTTATTTGCAATTATTTTATTAAAGGCTTGGTAGCAAGCTTCTAAATTATCAAGCCTCTCCTGATTTAATAAATCAGTTATAGTCAAGTTCTCTGGGTAGTATTTGTTAATAATCATTTCTAGGTCATTATGTAATTGCTCTGAATAAAAGATTTTAGGGTTAGCAGCTTTCATTTCTTCTTCAGTCAAAATCACTCTCAATCTTAAACAAGCTGGTCCACCACCATTTTTCATACTTTCCTTTAAATTAAAGAATTTAACTTCTTTGAGTGGATTTTTTTCATCACCTATGAGTTTATCAATATAAGTTTTCACTCGTTTGTTTTCTTCACACTCAATAGGTGCTATTAGAATCATGTGTTTAGAATCTTTAGGTGAAACTATTTGCGAATTAAAAAGGTAACTATTAACAGCATCTTCAACACTTAATTCACTGCTTTTGACTTTTGTGAAAATCATATTTTCACCAGTAAGTGTTTTGAATTTTTCATTTAATTCATTAATTACTGAATCTGAGTTAGAGAATGATTCTTCATGGTAAATAAAGTAATTTAAGTTACCTGTACTGATTACATCATTATGGAATACTCCAGCATCTATGACCTTAGGATTCTGATGAGCTAAAACCACTTTTTCCTTTGATAATTTATGCTTAGTAATTATTTTTTCGCATGACTCAAGACTTTGTCTGACTGGGAATTTCTCTGGGTTTTTAATACTTTGATCATTTTTAGAATAGCCATAAACAAATAATTCAATTCCAGGTGAGGAGTAATCTAAGCTAAATCTTGTATGGTTTGCAGCGCCTTCATCCATGAATTCTGAAGCTAAAGCTGGAGCAACAACGATATTTTCATTAGCTAGATTCTTGGATAAATAATCATAAGTATATTTGGCTTCGATAGCACGGTGAAGGTTTGCTGCTAAATTAGCAACAGTTAAATGGCATTTGCCATCGTCGCTGTCACTACTCGGTGAAACCATTGCTGCATTAGCTGTCCACATAAATGCTGAACTGAAAACTATTTTTAATAAGCCAGGATCTTGATCATAAGCAGTATTTAAAATCTCTAAATCAGTACCAGTGAAACCTTGTGCTTTAAGGTAAGCTAAGTCTGGTCTTGGTTGTGGCAGCATAATTGCTTCTGTGGAACTTAGACTAGCAAGGAACTTAATTTTCTCTAAGCATTGTAAAGCAGCAGCGCGTGGGTGAGAGATTTCACCACCATGGCTGGTAGAGGCAATATTACCTTCTGATAAACCTGAAAATAAATGAGTTGGACCAGGTAATCCTTCAAAGTTCACTTCCCTAGCAAATCTTGAAGATCTTAGATCTATGTTATGTTTGTTTTTTTCGTTGTCATTTACCATTAGTACTTAAGGTCTCTAATTTTATCCCTGCTGCAAGTTTCTCTGGTAATGAAATACTTGTAGATTCTATGGATGCTACTGGGTAAGCACAATAATCTGCTGCATAGAAAGCGCTTGGTCTATGGTTACCACTTAAGCCTACACCTCCAAAAGGAGCTGAGCTGCTAGCACCAGTTAACGGGTTATTCCAGTTAATAAGACCAGCTTTAATACCATAGTAAAACTGATCATAAAGTTCTTTGCTGTCACTGAGTAAACCAGCTGAAAGACCATATTTCGTATTGTTAGCTTCAGCTATAGCTGCATCAAAGTCCTTGACTAACTTTACTTGAAGTAGAGGTCCGAAAAATTCTTTGTCTTCAGTATCTATGCCTGTACAGTCAATGATTGCTGGGCTAAGAAAAGCTTTGGAGCCTAATTCTTTTAGACTTTTCATTTCTAATAAAGCTTTTGCTCCTTTTTGTAATAGTGTGTTTTGAGTTTCTAGTAATTTACTTGCTTGAGCCTCACTGATTACAGGACCCATGAAAGCACTTTCATCACTAGCTTTGCCGACAGAAATGTTTTTAGATGATTCTACAAGTATGTCTAAAAACTTTTTAGATTCTGGATTGTCGACCAAAATTAATCTTCGAGCGCAGGTGCAGCGCTGACCAGAACTAATAAAAGCAGATTGGATAGTTAAGTAAACAGCAGCTTCTATGTCTTTAACTTTATTGACAATTAATGGATTATTACCACCAAGCTCTAAAGCTAGAATTTTATTAGGTGTATCAGCAAACTGTTTATGTAAGATCAACCCAGTCCTAGAGCTTCCCGTGAAAAATAAGCCATCTATATCTTGATGCCTAGACAGAGCCATTCCTGTACTAGCTTTTCCTTGAACTAGGTTGAGAACCCCTTCAGGGAGTCCAGACTTTAACCACAGTAGATGAATTCTCTGACTGATTAATGGTGTTAATTCACTAGGCTTAAAAACTATAGTATTTCCTGCAAGTAAGGCTGGGACTATATGACCATTAGGAATATGAGCGGGGAAATTATAAGGACCGAATACAGCTATTACGCCATGAGCTCTATGCCTAGTATAACTTAGTCCTTTATTCGTCACTCCAGTTCTAGTTTCATAAGCTTCTTTAGAAATAGCAAACTTATTAAGCATTGCTGTGATTTCAGTTCTTGCTTCCCAAATAACTTTTCCTGTTTCATCTGAAAGGGTTTTTGCTAAATCATCTTTATTTTCTTTTACGAGTTCTAAAAACTTTTCGATGAAACTAGCTCTTTTATTCATGCTTAGCTTTACCCACTCAGGTAAAGCTTGTCTTGCTTTTATGACTGCTAGGTCTACTTCAGTTTCGTTTGCTTCATTTCCCTGCCAAAGGATTTCATTATTAGATGGATTTACGGATTCGAACATAATCACCAAGTTTAACTCCTAATTTGTACATATCTTTTTGCTGAAGGGCAATTTGATTATTTTCACAGAATAATACCTTTGCTTTAGATAATCTGAAATCAATTCTTGAATTGGAAATTATATAATCTGAGCAATTATCGATATCTTTAGTATCCATTACAGCAGTGATTTGCTTAGATTCTGATTCTTTTATAGTCTTGATTTCACTAGTTTTAGCAATAATTCTAGGACCGGCATCAAATATGTCGACGTGGGCATCTCTTTTGAAACCTTCATCCATAAGGTATTTTAGGGCAGGTTTAGTATGTTTGTGAACTTCACCAATAACTTCTATCGCTTCATCTCTAAGTAATGGAATGTAGATAGGATATTTCGGCATTAAATCTCCTATAAACCCCTTGTCTTTAGCACTTAGGTAGTCAGCTTCATCATATTCAATATTAAAGAAGTGTCTCACAGTAGCCTCCCAGAAAGGGGATTTGCCATCCTCATTAATCACTCCACGCATTTCTGCAATTACTTCATCAGTGAATCTTTCAGGATGGTCTGCCATGAACATAAAACGACTATAGCTTAAGAAGCCTCCTAAGCCATGTCCACGCATTTTCGGAGAAAGGAATAATGAGCCTATTATCGTTGGACCGTCGTATTCTTGAGAAAGTTCTAGATAAGGAATTTCTTTATCTACTTTTAGAGATGGAGAACTGTGTCTTGCATGTTTCATTTCATAGGAATAGAAAGGTTCGAAACCACCAGTCTTAGCCCTAATACCAGCAATACCTACTATTTCTGAGTCTACTTCCATTACCAACCTATAGGACTCACTTCCTGGGCTTAAAGGTTCGATTTTAAAAGCATTCTCTGACTCTTGGATTTTTTTTGAGAGTAAAACTTTATCTGCAGGTAGACTGGTCATTCCAGGTCCTGTTTGTTTCGCTAACTCAAAGATAGCGTCTAAATCTGACTTTTCAATTGGTCGAATAAGAAAATCCACAAATATTAACCTGCTGAAGAATCATTATATCAGCGCTAGTCGCTTTAATAATAGGTAAGATAATTCTCTTCTTTCTTCAAGTGAGTCTAAATAAATGATTTCATCAGTACTATGAATGTCTTTTCCTCTTACACCTAATGTATCGATATTTGGAAGTCCATACTCCCACATATTGTTGCCATCGCAGCAACCACCTGTGTTTCGCGTTTTGTAGCTCAGGTTTAATTCACTACAACACTCTTCTAGAATAGTATATAAAGAATCTAATTTCTCGTTTGGGATTTTAGGTTTACGGTTAAATTTTCCGTGAAGATTGAATTCAGCACCAGGGTATTTGTTTTTTAGTTTCCCTATTAGTTCATTAATTGTTTTTAAAACTCTTTCCTCGTCAGTGTTTTCTTCGATTCTAATGTTGAATCCTAATATTGCTAAGTCAGGAACTATGTTTAAAGGTCCACCACCTTCGATTTTCCCAAAGTTAATAATGACATTAGGATCTTCATTTAAGACATTACCTGCATTAATAAACTCTGCTGCAATAGAAATTGCACTTATACCTTCACCGAAGGCTCTGCCGACATGCGCGGCTTTGCCGCGTATTACTAACTGATAATTAGCAGCTCCCTTCCTTCTATAAGTAAAAGAACCATCTGGCAGACTAGGTTCATAGATTAAACCCCATTTATTATGTTTTGCTACCTGTGAGAAAATTTCACTTGAACCAGGTGAGCCGATTTCTTCATCTGGATTAAAGAAGACTTGCCAATTAAGTTTCTCTGCTTCTGGGCTAGCTTCAAATTTTTCTAAAGCTTTAAGCATAACTACTAGACCACCTTTCAGATCTGAAACTCCAGGTCCATTCATGATGCCATTTCCTAAATCTTTACATTCATTAAAACCTATTGTAGGAGGGAAGACTGTATCCATGTGTCCCATTAATAATACTGAAGGTAGGTCTGGGTTGACTTCTTTCGTGATTAATAAAGCTTTTCCAAGCTTTTGTTCTTCAAGCTTTCCTGCTTTGTTTACTAAGCTTTGCGGCTTCAGTTCAATTTCCCTAAACTTAAGATTTAAGTGTGAGAATTTTTCATTAAGTTCTAGATACCAGCTTTTAAGCAGGTCTTTTACTTTTTCTAAGCCTTCTAAGTTATATGAATATGAGTTTATATTTGCTAGTTCGATTAGTAGATCTTTCACTAGTTAGTATTTTAGCTAAAAAGTAAATTTTCAAGATAATATCACAATTTCACTTTACGTAAATATTCTTTATCCTATCTTAAACTTATGAGGGACTAAGTACTTTCGTACCAGTATTTTAATACGGCTCAGGGATAATTGTTAAAATAAAGAGAAAGGGCAATAAATGGAAGAATTATTAGGCAGTGGATTAGTTGGTTTTTTAGCAGGAGCTTTAAGCGCTTCAGTCCTAATAACTTTTGCTAAGCACTTCGGTCTCCCTGGTTTAACAGCTAAGAACTTTATTAACCAAGATGAAAGTAAAAAGCTAAAAATTCAAAACCAAGTTCTGATAGAAGAAATTAGACAAATTCAGAATAAAGCAGCTACATTAGAAAGAGCATTAGAAATGGCTACAGGACATTCTCTCGCTGAGCCAGAGGCTAGTTAGCCCCGAGGGTGAAAACTTTTAAACTCTTTTAGCAAGACATAATCTTTTTTCTGAGTTTCAAATTTTTCATAGCTTGCACCTAACTTTAAGCCAAGTAAGCTGTTTACTTCATCTAAGCTAAGTCCTGAATTAAGTAGATGAACAATCCTCGATCTTCTTAACTTCTTTATAGATAAATTATTTCTTTTAAATATTTTTTCTAGACTGATTTCTTCATTACTGATAGGGTCTAGGCTAAAAATTTTATACTCTAAGCCTTGCTGGCTCAAGCTTCTAACAAAGTCTTTTGTAGCTTTTGCTAAATCATTACTTAACTTTATAGAAGTCTCCCTGATTTTAAAACTTAGATTTGCAAAGTTAAAGTTAGCTAAGCTTAAGTTATAAAAATCATCTACTGATAGATATAGTTCATATATTAAAGTAACTATGAGTTTTTCTATGAAGCTAAGTTCTTTCTTGAGGTTATGATACTCTTCTTCATTGTAATAGTTTTCTTTTTCTTCATCTTCAATTATTTCAAATTCATTGGCATAGTAAAAGGGGTTGTCTTTAAGGTCTAACCAGTTACAGAACTGTCTTAGACTGCTTAATTTAACTTTATATGTAGATGGATTATATTCATCTTTTAGCAAGAATATATACTCTCTAATAGAGTCTGGGCTAATTAGAGTATCTTCAATTCTCTCGATAAACTTTTTAAGATCTAGAATGATTTTATGAATAGCAGAGTCTGTTTTATGACTTTTTTCGGATAAAAAATCATAAAAGTATTTAACAAGTTCTTGGTTAAGTACTTGATTATTAGTCATTTTGTAATTGCTTTAATTCCCTGTGGAGATTATGTTTTTCAACAAAAGATTGAATTAAAGGTGAGTCTAATGCCCAACCTATCTTTAATAAATGTTTTAAATGATCAATAGGACCACTATTTTTATTTAAAGTACTTGCTTCAGCGTCTAGTATTTCTTCTGACATGATTTAAGGTTTTATTATACCTTGCTTAGCATTCCAGACTGTACCATCTTCAAAAAGTACTTCATCCACGGTGGCTATGTAAAGAGTATCAATATTTTCGTTGATTATTCTCTGATCATAGTTTTTATTAGTTTGTTTTGGTTTTAATTTTTTTACAGAACTAATAAAAAATTCTTTGCTTTTAACTTCTTGAAAAGGATGATATTCTTTCATTCCTATTTTGTAGGAGATTATATTTTGCTTACTGACATTTTTTACTTTGAAAATAAAGGTTTGAGCCACTTCTTTAACATGTAGCTGATTGACCCCTGAGTCTTTCATTTTATGTTTTATGATCCTCAATGGGGTTTTAGGAACTTGTCTAAGAACTAATTCTATTTCAGGCTCGTCTTGCCTTGAATCGTAAAAGCCCCAGAATGCATTTGCAGGAGCAAAATTTATGCTCAATGATATTAGTAAAAATAAGAATATTCTTTTATTCATAGTGTTTATGTTGTTGAGTAAAATTTCTGAAGAATATTACTGTCAGCATCTTTAACATGAGGGGTAATTAAGATCATTAGCTCAGTTTGAGCTTTAGCTCTAGAAGTGTTACCGAATAGGTTACCAATTATTGGTATTCTACTTAAAATCGGAATTTCATTTGATGTAGATCTTGTTTTTTGGTCATCAAAGATACCACCAATTACAATGGTTTTATGATTTGGAATTTGGACTTCTGAAGTAATTCTTCTTCTAGTCGTACTTACAGGGACACCTGTGTTAGGGTTTATATCTCCGTTTGCTGATACTTCGACTTCGACTTCAACAGTAATAATACCCCCGTGACCTACAATAGGAGTGATACTCAACGAATTACCAGCAGTTACTTTTTGTATTTGTTGGGTTTGAACAACTCCAACGGCTTGTCCACCACCGCCAGGGTTTGCTGCATTTAGAACGACGTTAATATCTTGGTCAAAGTTGATTTGTGCACTTTTACCACTAGTTACTAATAGCTTTTGGCTAACTTTAATTTGTGCATTTGCTGAGTTTTGGCTATAAGAAGGTCTTGTATTAAAAATAAAGAAGTTATCATCATCAAAATTTAGATCAAAACCAGCTCCATCAAGTAAATCAGTGGTATCAGCACCAGTAGCTTCATTGGATATTGTGGTTCCTACCCTACCTAAGTTAAATGTGTCAGCATATGGAGTTAAAGCACGGTTCAAGCTTTCAGACATTTCTACAAGCTTTACATCAAGCTCTACTTGAGGTATTGGCTGATCGACAGCCTTTACAAAATTACGCAATTTTTCAATATCTTCAGCTGAGCCATCAGCTATAAGAGCATTTTGTTTTTCACTAGATTTCGCTAATTTTTTTATATCTTCAGGTAAGAACTTGAGTATTTCTTTAGCATCAATATAGTTTAGTGGTATAAATGCTGTTTCATTATATAAGCTGAAATTTTTATTAGCGCTGTTATAAAGAACATATGCTTCACCACTTTTAGTATGCTTGAATTGACTACCAGCTAAAACCAAAGTTAAGGCTTCATCAATGTTAACATCTTTTAGTTTCACAGTGACTCTTTCTGTAGGTTGAGCTGTGAGTATTATATCGACCCCATACATATTAGCCAAGTCTTTTACAATGCTTGATATATCTTGGTTGTCGTATACTAAGTCGGTCCTTCTATCTTCTAAAGGTAACTCAGTATCAATAATACTAGATTCCAAACTCGAAAAAAGCTTGATATCTGACCTACTATTAGCTCTAAGAATAGTAAAATTATTATCTCCCCTTGCAACAAAATCAACTCCAGCAGCTCTTACCAAGTTCATAAATGCATCATTGAAACTTAGATCATTAATTTCTACTACTGAAATTGTCTGTCTGTCTTGAATATCACCACTCACAGTGATACTTTTCCCCGAGATTCTAGCTAGGGTAGCAAAGGCATCTCTTACAGGAACATTTCTTGCTGAGAAATTTATAAGATTGCCTGGAGTCTGACTTTCAGTTTTTGAACTTTGTTTAGCAGCTTGGACTTTAGGTGTTTTGAAACACGTAAGCGCAATAAATGGACTTAATATTAGTGTTCCTATCAATGCTAAACGCTTTAAGCTCATGCTAACTCCTTCTTGTTTTGTGCTCTAGTCTTATTTTTTCAATAATATTTTTAATTTCTTCAGGGCTTGGACCTCTACTTTCTTCCTGGTCTTCTACCCCATGTTCAACGGTACTTCCACTTACGATTTTAAAGCTAGAGCTATCCCATGGTGTTTCAGATGGGGCTCTTAATAAATCATCTTCTGATAATTCTTTGCCTAAAGAAAAAATGTGGCTAGCATCACCTTCTGAAGATAATGATGGAAGTTCTTTTGCTGAAGTTGAACTTGATTTTTTATCTTTAGATAGTCTTCTTTTCTTGACTTTAATTTTTGCAGAATCTTTTATGTAAGAAGGTAAAGCAACAAATGGATTAGCTTCTTTTTTCTCTGTTTTTTCTACAGCTTTATATTTTGCAGATGCTTTACTTTCCTTAACTTTAGTTTCTTCTTTTTTAGTAGCTGTTATTTTAGTTGGTTCTTTTGCTTTTGCTTTTGTTGTTTTAGCTTTAGTTTCTTTTTCTTCTGCTGCCTTGGCTTTAACAGCAGTGGCTTTAGCTTTAGTAGTTGTTTTAGCTTTAATTTCTTTGTTCGTTGTCTTTGTTTTAGCTTTAACTTTAACTTTAACTTCCTTCTTGACAGCAGCTGATTTAGTTTTAGCTGCTGTCGTTTTTGTTGTTGAAGCTTTACTTGTAGAACGTTTTGCTCGAGTCGTAGCTGTGGACTTGGCTGCAGCCTTGGCTTTTGTCGGTACTTTAGTTACTATTTTTGCTTTGGTAGCACTGGTACCTTTAACTACCTTAGTTTTAGTAGACTTTTTCTCTTCTTTAGCTTTAGTTTTAGTAGTTTTAGCACCCTTAGCTGCATTTTCCTGTTCTTTTTGGAGTTTTCTTTTAAGTGAATATAATCTTTTACGTTCTAATTCACAGTCTCTACATGAACTAGGTCTATATGAAATTCTATTTTTAGCGGTTAATTTTACACCACAAACTGTACAGTAGCTAGGCATACAACTCTATCTTACAGGTAAAAGGCCCAAAGGCCAAGATTTTGAGGAATAATAAGTTAAATGGATTCATTAGATTGCTTAAAAATTGAAAATTCTGGCTGTGCTGATTTCAATCGAGATGAGTTCAATGACTATTATTCAGTGTGTCTTGAGGAAGAGAAAAAGTATAGACATAGGTATTCTAAAAACTTTCGAAAATTTATGAAACTTTTGATTTTTGAGGAATTTTTAGAGTTTGAAAATCAAATATTAGAAAGACCAGAAAATTTAGCTGAGAAAGAAATAAAAATTCTATGGACTTATGTGTATATACTTCAAGGTAAGGTTTTGCAGGCAAATCATTTTATTCCTAATTTTGTCGATGCACATACTAGAAAGCGTCTCTCTCAGAGTTTAGCTAAAATCTTAGTGGAATTCTTTCATGTCTTAAAGGTAAATATTACTTTTTCTGAACAAACTCAAAAAACACTAGATAATTTTGAGTTTTATTCATTAAAAAATATTTTGCCTGATATTACTTTTTACTACTCTCAGTATATTTTAGAATTTAGAATTAAAGAAAAATATCAGCAGCTTGCTGATGAGTTATTGAATTTTAAATTTATTGATTTTTGCAACGGAGTAGAAAATATTGAACAGAGGCAGGAAGCCGAACGAGTAAGGTTGCTTGCTTTTTATTATCGAGTTACTGGGGATAAGGAAAAATCTGAAGAATATATGATGAGATATCGTAAGATTATGCCGGCAGATATTAGCATCGACTTATCTCCAGAAATGCGCCCTAAAGCGAACCCTAGTTATTTTCCTGCCGCAGAGACTTTAAGTAACTGGGGGCAAGTTTTAGATGAGGTTGTAAGTACTCAGAAAGAGGTTCTTGAGACAACTGGTCTTCATGAAGATACTTGTGCCTACTTTAATTGCTCTGATTGCTGTAATTACACTTCACCGCATATGAGTCTGACTGAATATTTGTATCTAAAAGATTGGGCTGAAAAAAATGATTATCCATTAGAAGAAGTTCGTGAGCGTGCTAGACAAATTCAAAATGAACATAAAGCTAAGTTTGGTGATGAGCTAAAAATTATAGATAAGTCTTTTATTGAGAATCGAAAAAAAGGTGTAGAGAACCCTCATGGATTTAAGTATTCTTGTCCTTTTTTAATAGATAAGCGCTGCTCTATATATGAGGCAAGACCATTATTGTGTCGAGGTTTTGGCTTATCTAGTGATGATAATTTAGCAGTAAAAACCTGTAATTTTTATCTGGGACAATATACCCATAATTGTTCTCGGGACAATGAGCGCTATGTTTATGATCTGCGACCAGTTCAGCAAATGGCAACAGAGAGTGACCGATATCTAGCAAAATCTAAAAACTTAGATAAAAAAGAGTTAAAGGGAACCATTGTTGCATGGTTGTCCCAGTCTATTTATTGATTTTTCGGTAATCTATCAGGTACTATTTCACAAGCAAAAGCAATGTTTTCTTCTTTTTAAATTAAGTATTTTTCTGGTTTATCTAAAAGTAGAAAATATCTTATTGAAGAAAAATTGATTAAAGATATAAAAAATCTTTAATCAAAAAAATATAAATAGTATTAAAGATCTAGACTAAATAGCCGATAGATATTAGTACAAATGAATAGGGGGTGGAAATAATGTCAATTTCTTTACATACAAATACTAGTGCAATGTTTTCTCAGAGAACATTTTACAATTCAACTAAAAATGTTGCGGATTCAACAAATAAGTTGGCAACAGGGATCAGGATCAATAAAGGTGCAGATGATGCTGCTGGGCTTAGTATCTCAAAAGGTTTTGAGACACTTCTAAGAAGTACTACTAATGCCAAGAAGAACATAGGTGATGGCGTGTCTATGTTGCAGACTATGGATGCAGCACTTGGTTCAGTAACAGATGAATTGCAAAGGATTCGAGAGATTTCAATGCAAGCTAAAAATGGAGTTTATTCTGAAGATGAACTGGCATCAATGCAAAGAGAAATCGTTGAAAGGGTTGGGATTATAGATAATATTGCTCAAAATACTTCTTTCAGCGGTATGAATTTATTAGATGGGGTTTCTAATAGGACTTTACAGGTCGGTGTCGAAGATGGAGATACACTAACTTTTGATTTACAGGCTAATCTTGCTGCTAATACTGGAGTGCTAATAAGTGTAGGTAGTACACATTCAAACCAAGGTTCTATTACTGAGGGAATTACTGCAACAATGACACTCGATCAATTTAATGTTGGTTCAACAACAGTTAATGCATATGATGGTGCGACAAATGGTACAGATAATATAGAACTAGCTGATATTGATCAAATGATCGATAATGTAAGTAGAATGAGATCTGAGATTGGTGGCTATGAAAATGCTTTGAATTCCCGTATGGATTATCAAGAAGGTTTTGCTATCGGAATGAGTAAAGTTCATTCAAATATTTACAATACTGATTTTGCTGCAGAAAGTTCAAATTTAATTAAGTCTCAGTTAGTACAAAACTCAGCAGCTTCTTTATTAAGTCAAGCTAACTCTCAAGGCGGAATCGCTCTCAACCTAATACCGTAGACCTTTTGTGCTATTCCTAGTCAATATAATCTAGATTATTTAGGATTTTTGTTAAAGAAATCATCTATTTGACCGATAAAGGGGGTAAGAGGATGAAACAAAATGACAATTTCTATAAATGCAAATATGACTAGTTCTTTAGCTCTTCGTACTTTCAATCAAACGAGTATGAATATAAGCAAAGCTACTAAAGAAGTTAGTACTGGGCTAAGAATTAATAAACCTGGTGATGATGCTGCAGGTTTATCGATTGCTGCTGGTATTGATACAGTAGTTAGAAGTACTGATAATTCACAAAGAAATATTGCCCAAGGTATGTCTCTCGTTGATACTGTCTTCTCAGGCCTTAATGCCGTTAAAGAAGAACTCAACAATATTAAAGAAATCGCAATTAGGGCTGGAAATTCAACTTATGCTGAAGATGAGCTTGCCGCAATGCAAAGAGATGTCGTGAGAAGTATTGAAGTGATTAATGAGATAGCAGAGAATACTAGTTTTAACGATATTGATTTATTTAGTGGGAATCGAGATATTAATATACTTTTTGGTGTTGAAGATTCAGATACCCTGAGCTTAGATTTAGAGACTAACGGAACAGCTGGAAGAGGTGTTGAAATTTCTATTTCAAGTACTGCCAATGGTTCTCTTGGTGAAGGAGTTTTGACTGCGTTAAATGCTTTTAATATTGGTTCTAATTCAGTTGCTGCTGAAGATGGTTTAACATTTGGGAAAAGTGGAACTCTAGCAGATCTTGATGTTATGTTAAATAATGTCGAAAGAATGCTAACTGAAACATCTTCTGATATGAATGTACTTCAAGCGCAAGAGCAATTTCAAAGTGTTTTGGCACAAGGTGCAAAAATTTTAAGGTCAAGTGTTTATGATTCTGATCTCGCTTCAGCTACTGCTAAAATTGCAAGAGAACAAATTAGACAAAATGCTGCTGGCTCAATGTTAACTCAAGCAAACTCCATTAATAGTGTTGCATTAAATATACTGCCTTAATTAATTATCACTAGTAGTAAAGGTATTAGAAAAAGTGCGAAGATGTTGCTTACTAAAACTGCAATTGAAATCATGTCAGTATTGAGTTTTAAGGTTGAAGCTATTACCACTGCATTAGCTGGAATCGGTGCTAGAGAAAGCATTAACAAGATATTATAAATTCTATTATTAAATAAGTGAAAATTATGTTTATCTACAAGGATAAATAAATATGTTAATAATGGAAAAGCTATAAATTTTGCAATCAGGCTTAGTGATAAAAATAGCCAAGTTTTTTTATCAACAGTGATGCTTTTTATTTGGGATAAGCTAAAGCCTACTATAAGCATTCCAAGTATACTGTAAGCACCTGTGAAATCTTTTGCTAAGTCAAAAGTCTTTGCCCAAAAGCCTTGAAGATTCTTAAAGTCGATGAAACTGTTTAGCCAAAAGGCAAGAGCAACTGCATAAATATTAGGAACTAAAAGAGTTCTCTGTAAGCTTTTAATAAAATTATATTTGCCATTAGCTGCAATAAAAAATGCTAAGGAGTTTTGGAATATTATGATTCCAAGCATTGCCATTATTAAAGTCCCTAAAGCCTTAGTGCCAAATATTGCTAAACCAACTGGGATTCCAAAATAACCCATATTTCCTGAACTTGAACAAAGGGCTAATATGTTTTTTGTTGAATCTTTCCAGATCAAAGACCCTAAGCCTAAAAAAATCAAAGCAAGAATTGCGCAGGTTGAAAATACGAAGGCGGATATAGTGAGGTTTTTTATAGGGATATTATCATGGGCGATTCCAGTAAAAAAAACTACAGGAGCAATAATGTACATAATTACTAAAGCTATGCTTTTTCTATCAATCTCGAGGAATTTACCACTTATATAGCCGATTAAAGTAATTAGATAGAGTGGTAGTATCTTTAATAGTAAGTTTTTAAATAATATAAAGTCTTGCACTTTACTCTCCCGTATTTCAGATAGTACTATTAATTCTGTGAAAAAACCTAGACAAATTATACTTGCAAGCCCTAGGGGCTTTTGTGCTGGGGTTGACCGAGCTATCGATATCGTTGATAAAGCTTTAGAGATATATGGAGCGCCTATTCATGTCCGCCATGAAATTGTGCACAACCATCATGTTGTTAATGATTTTAAAGACAGGGGGGTGATGTTTATCGAAAAACTCAGTGAGGTTCCAGATAATGCTAAATTGATTTTCTCAGCTCATGGTACCGATCCAGCTGTAATTCAAGCTGCTAGAGAAAGAGGAATATTCTTTATTGATGCGGTTTGCCCTTTAGTCACTAAAGTCCATAAAGAAATCCATAAAGCTGTAAAGCAAAATAAAAATATTGTTTATATTGGTCATAAGGGACACCAAGAGGTAATTGGCGCTATGGGATATGCTAAAGACAATATTTATCTGGTTGAAGATAGTTTGGATGTTGGGAATCTTAATCTGGAAAGGGATTCTGATGTAGTTGTATGTACTCAAACAACACTATCTGTTGATGACACATCAGAAATTACAACTAGCTTAAAAGAAAAATTTACGAATATCCAATTCCCTAAAGCTGATGACATCTGTTACGCTACTCAAAACCGTCAAGATGCAGTAAAAGAATTAATTCAACACTGTGATCATATTTTAATTATCGGTAGCAATAATTCTTCAAATACTCTCAGGCTGGTAGAGCTTGCAGAAAAAGCAAATAAGAAAGTTAATCTCGTTTCAGATCCTGATTCATTTAATGTGTTAGAAGAGATGGGGGATATTTCTGATATCACTATTGGTATAAGTTCTGGTGCTTCTGCACCAGAAAAATTGATTGATGTTTTGATTAGGAAGCTAGTTTCTGACCCTAATTATACTCACTCTGAAGATGATGGCAGTAGTGAATACTACACTTGTAATTTAATTAAAACTTTAGAGGTAATAGAAGAAAAAACACGTTTCCCACTGCCAACAATTTGATTGCTATAATAAGATTAATTTGCTAATACTATCTATAAGTTTTTTAATATTTATTAGCTGTGCATCTCTATTCTATGCGTTCTTTCCGAATGTCTTTATTTATGACCATGTAAGCATTAATATTAATGAAATTTTAGATCCACCGAGCTTAATTCACTTTTTAGGAACTGATGCTTTAGGGCGAGATATTTTAGTAAGACTTATTAGAGGTGCACAAACTAGTTTGTCTATAGCCTTTTCTACAGCAGCAATAGCTTTAATTATCGGGGTTAGCCTTGCTGCTTGTGCAGCCTACATCGGTGGTAAAGTCGATTTCCTTATTTTAAGATTTATCGATTTTATTTATTCTTTACCTGATCTTTTAGTTTTAAGTATTATTTCTTTGATGTTTTCTCGCTCCTCAGGAGCGATTGTCATAGGTCTTGCTTTTATTAACTGGATGGAAATAGCTAGAATTACTAGGTCTGAACTAATTCGACTAAAAGAAGATGAATTTATAAAAGCCTCTTATTTAATAGGTTTAAGTCACTGGGGAATTATTACTAGGCACTTAATTCCGAATGCTGCTACTCTTATTTTAGTAAGCCTTGGTTTTACTTTACCTCGTGCGATTCTTTCTGAAAGTACCTTGAGTTTTATTGGGCTTGGTATTTCTCCCCCTAATACTAGCTGGGGAACCATTGCTGGTGATTCTTTTCAGTATATAAGAACTAATCCTATGCTTTTATTATTTCCAGCACTATTAATTTTTTTAACCAGCTTATCCTTTAATAGAATTGCTGATTATTATTCAAGTAAAGGTAGATAAAGTCTCTCTATCCCCAGTTTAAAAGAATGTTATACATATTCTTGATTAAATCTTTGGTGTAAGTACCTTGATAAATATTGCCTGTAAATAAGCCATTAATTTGTTTAATCAAATCTTTTTCTTTCATATCTATTCTTTCAAAATTAGTCATGACATTTGGGAATTTACTGGTCATGACATGGATTAATTTTGACGGCTGTGCATCTGCAATATTAAGTCTGCTCTTAAGGAATGTCAGCCTCATTCTTGTTAAGAATTCATCTACCTCCTTACCCATAGGACTTCGCTTATTTTCTTCGTTAAGCTCAAGATTCATACTTAGAAACAATTCTTCCCTTAATTTCTCATACTGAGTTCTGGTATCTGCAACTTCGTCGATTGCATCTGAAGTACTTTTTGGCAATGTACCAACTAAATCAGTCTTGCCAAGGGTTTGAGAAATAAAAGCAAGAGCTCTGGTGTGCTCTTTTAACTGTGAACCTATACTTTTAAAATTTGCTTCAATCTTGGATTCAATAGCATCTAACCTATTACTAATCACGTCCAGTGTTACAACTGATTTTGAATTCATTTTTTCCCTTTCCTAATCTTCAATAACTAATTAAGATCCTTATAACTTCTTGCCCAATTATATATAAAAAGTGGCATCAACTTGATGATTGACCCAGAATCTTATCTAAATATTGTCTCCCCCCCCTAAAGAGATATTAAGCACTTTAAGTGTTATTATTGTATCTGTAATATGTTAAGAATTGTTAAACGATTTGAAAGAAGACCCGAAAGCGGTTTGACACTTGTTGAACTGATGGTTGTAGTCATTATTATCGGTATTTTAGCTACCATTGCTATTCCGAATTTAATGGAAGCTCAAGATAAAGCAAAGAACGCTCAAGTTATAGCATCTGTTCAGGCTTTAGCTTCTAATATCCAAATTTCAGCAGTAGATACTGGTGGAGTTATTCCAGAATCTTCATATGATGTTGAAGATTTGGGGGCAACTAGAAAAATTCTTAACCCATTTACGAAAGAGCCAGTAGAATTGATTGACGGTTTGGTCGATCCAGAGCAGGATTTACCAGGGACTGTAGGGTATGAACCTAATGCAACTTTAGCGAAACCATTTAGAGCTGGTATTGATGAAGAGCCAGAGCTAGAGCCGATGATGGGAGCGTTTGTAGTTACAGGAATTGGTATAGTTAAAGGAAAGCCTAGTATAGTAGTAGCGTTAGATAATGGTTAAAACACAAGATAGTACAGTAGAGTCAAGCTCTAATCTTAGAGATCAAAGGTTAGAGAAGTTAGATAAATTAAAAGAAAAAGGAATTGATCCTTACCCGTATGGATTTGAAAGAAGCCATAAGACTGGTGAAATTCAAGAAAAATTCAAAGATCTTGAAGATGGTGAAAGAACTGAATTTACAGCCTCGGTTTGTGGCAAAGTTCATAATCAGAGAAATGATTGGATGTTTGTTGATCTTTATGATGAAGATGGGAAATTACAATTATTCTCAGACGCTAAGACTCGCAGTGAAGAATTAAAAGAATTATTACCCTTATTTGATAAAGGTGATTACATTGGCGTCACTGGTAAGATAAGAAAAACTCCTAGGGGGGAAATAACCCTAGATATTGAGAAAATTACTCTACTTTCTAAGACACTTCAACCTTTACCTGAAATTGTCGAAGGTAAAAAGAGAAGACTTGGTATCGCTGATGTTGAAACACGTTATCGTCAAAGGTATTTAGACCTAATAGTTAATCCAGAGTCAAAAGAAAGACTTAGAAAAAGAGCTTTGATGATTCAAGAGATTCGTAATTACTTAGATTCAAGAGATTTTCTTGAAATAGAAACACCTATTTTAAACACTGAAGCTGGTGGAGCATCTGCTAAGCCATTTATTACCCATCATAATACTTTAGATATGGATATGTATCTTCGTATCGCTACAGAATTACATTTAAAAAGGCTTGTAATTGGTGGTTTTGAAAGAGTTTATGAGATAGGCAGAATCTTTAGAAATGAAGGTATCAGTATAAAGCATAACCCTGAATTTACTAGTATTGAGCTTTATCAAGCTTATACAGATGTTACAGGCATGATGGATTTGACAGAAGGAATGCTTAAATATGTTTGTGAAAAAGTTTTAGGTAAGCTGAATTTTGAATATCAAGGTACTGAAATTGATTTTTCACAAACATTTGAAAGAATTTCAATGCAGGAAGCTGTGAAGAAAGCTACTGGTAAAGAACTTTTCGGCGTTGAATTGAATGAAGCTTTTGAAGCTCATGTCGAAGAAACTTTGATCCAGCCTACTTTTATATACGATTATCCAGTGGAAATATCTCCACTTGCTAAAAGACATAGAGATAAGGCTAAGCGTGAGGCTGGTTTTGTTGAAAGGTTCGAATTGTTTATTTATGGTCGTGAGACAGCAAATGCTTTTACTGAGCTTACTGATCCACTTGACCAGAAAGAAAGATTCTTAATGCAAGGTAAGCAAAGAGAAGAAGGTGATGAAGAAGCTCATATCTATGATCAAGATTTCATCACAGCTTTAGAGTATGGCTTGCCTCCCACTGGTGGAATGGGACTTGGGATAGATAGACTTGCTATGTTTTTAACTGATGCTGCTTCTATTCGAGATATTATTGCGTTTCCTACTATGAAGCCTCAGGTTTAATTTAGGCTTGCTATAATTTACGGAATTTTAACTTTCGGAATTTTGACCCCTAAAAATTTTTAGATTAATTAGTCAAAATTAGAATGGTGAGTAATCCCGTTCCTGAGCATATAAAATATCGAGCTGAAGTATTAAAGATACTAGGGATAGCTCTTTGTGTGCCTTTTGGGAAAATGGTTCTTCTAGCTTTTATTGAAAATAATATTTCCCTTCTTTTTAGCTGGAGCTTTCTAGGATCTGTATTGTTGATTTATATTGGATCTTGTATGATAGAAGGGGGGTATACGTCTATGGAAAAATATAATAAGGAGAGTTCAAATGTTTGAAATTGAAGGTAAAGTCGATACTATCTTTGAGGGTTTAGTTTTTCTAGTTGTTATGTGTGGCGTTATGTCAATTTTTATTGGCTTTATTTTCAATGCTTTTTACCAAGTTGATAAACATAAATTTAAAGAATCAGAGCCTTTCTTGAAGAAGTTTTTTGGTAAAGCTGAAAGAAAAGATGAGTATAGGTATTATTAAACAAATTTTTGTTCTGGCTTTGATATAAAGTTTAATCTGCTCTTCAACAATGTGGCAAATTTTAGAAATTCTTCATAAGAACCTTGCCTTCCAAAATTTTCTATATGATTAATAGACTCTTTATCCAATATCTTGAAATTAATAATATTTTCCTGAATCAACTTAGCTTTGGAGCCTCCCCGTTAAACTAGATAAAGTATTCAATTAAAATAGGAGTTTAAGT